>SVDS01000056.1 GCA_015057715.1 Paenibacillaceae bacterium | reverse complement strand
GATTTAATTCCCGCCTGCATAATAGGCATCGATTCCATCTGCAATTCCTTTTACAATCTTGTCCCGATATTCATCGGTGGCCATCTTTTTGTCTTCTTCTGCATTACTCATAAAGCCCATCTCCACGATGGTTACCGGTATTTTGCACCAGTTAATTCCGCTCATGGAATCGGTTTCCTGTACACCCCGGTTTTTAAATCCGGTCTGACTGCTGATTCCGTTTACCACTGTTTTAGAAAGAGCTGAACTTTTACCGTACAGATTGCCGTTATAAGGATTCTTAGAAGTCTGACACATGGTCAGGGCTCCGGCTACAGAGCTGTCATTTAATGAATTGGCATGAACTCTTACAAAAATATCCGCTCCGCTTTGATTTGCCATATTGGCACGCTCTGCATTGCTGATATTCACATCATGGGTCTCGCGAATCATATAAACACGATATCCCCGGTTCAGCAGCTCCTGCTTTAATTTAAGGGAGACATCCAGAGTCAGCTTATATTCTGGTATGCCCGTAGCTACACCCTGGGTTCCGGAAGCCACCTTTGGTTTCATCTGAGAGGATCCTGGTCCTATGGGTTCCTTTTCCGAGTTACCCTTTGCCTGGTGTCCGGGATCAATGGCAATCAGTTTTCCGCTACCGCTTCCTGATACGGAAGGGGTTACAGCCGCCTGTTTGGCTGGCTCGTCCTTTGATAAATAACGGGAAGACACATAGCATTCTTTGTTCTCATAGATAACTCGGCTCCAGCTGTGGCTGTATCCGGTTCGCTTCAGTGCCGTTCCCTGATTAAGAGTGGCAGATATCTGACCGGAAGAAGATGGCTGTGTCCTGACATTCACTCCGCTGCCTGTCACATAAACCGTCTCATCTGCTTTTTGAAACTCAGGAGCAGTCTCCTTGGTCACAGAAGCTTCGTGTGAGCTTTTTTCAGCCGTTTTTTCGGTCTCGTCTTCAATGGTTACAGGAGCACTCTCCGCCTCCTGGGATAATTCTCCTTTGGCTTCTTCTACTGCAGGAGTCTGTATGGCTTCATATTTTTTCCCGCAGCCGGAAAGCAGAAACAGGCAAAAAAGCAGTACGGCAGGAACGATCCATCTGATTAATTTTTTTCTGATTATCACAGTATGGTTCCTCCTCCTATTACATATACGCCCTGGTAAAATACCACAGCCTGTCCGGGAGTAATCGCTCTTTGCGGCTCCGCAAATCTGCACTCCACCACGCCTTCCTCCACCTCTTTTATGGTACAGGGGGCGCCTTTATGGCTGTAACGGATCTTTGCCATTACCTCCATCTCTTCTCCATGAAGACCGTCAACTGCCATCCAGTTTAAATGACCAGCACGAAGGGTGTCAGAATAGACATCCTCTCCTGTTCCAATCACCACTTCGTTTGTCTCAGGGCGTATCTCCACAACAAAAACCGGGTAGCCGAGGGACAAATTAAGTCCCTTTCTCTGCCCTACGGTGTAATGAGTGATTCCTTTATGGCGTCCAATGACCTGACCATCCAGATCCACAAAATTACCTTCCGGAGCCCGCTCTCCTGCGCTCTCTTCAATAAAACCGGCATAATCATGATCTGGAATAAAGCAGATCTCCTGGCTGTCCGGTTTATGGGCAACGTTTAGATTGATCTGGTCAGCAATTGCCCTGATCTGATCCTTGGAATAGGCACCTACCGGCATCAGAGTACAGGCCAGCTGGTCCTGGGTTAAGTTATAAAGAGCATAGGTCTGGTCTTTCGCAGCAGTCACTGACTTTTTAAGGGCGTATCTGCCGTTTGGAAGCTGATCGATCTGAGCGTAATGACCTGTGGCAATATAATCCGCTCCAATATCCAGACTCCGCTTTAAAAGAGACTCCCACTTGACATAGCGGTTGCAGGCGATACAGGGATTGGGAGTCCGTCCTCTCTGGTATTCCTCTACAAAGTAATCGATAACCTGTGATTTAAATTCTTCTTTAAAATTCATAACATAATAAGGAATTCCAAGATCCCAGGCAACTCTTCTGGCATCGTCCACGGCACTGAGCCCGCAGCAGCCTCCGTTCTCTTCCTGGGTCACGTTATCCTCGTCCTGCCAGATCTGCATGGTCACGCCGATTACGTCATAGCCCTGTTCCTTTAACAGCCAGGCTGCAACGGAAGAATCCACGCCGCCTGACATTCCAACTACTACTTTCGCTTTACTCATAGTATTCCATTTCCATTAATATTCTTCTTCTACTTCTTCCTCGCCGATGTCAGACTTTGGCTTCTCCAAGCCTTCAATCTTAATGTCATGCTTGGTTGCATAATCCCACAACGCAGCATGAATTGCTTCTTCGGCCAGCAAGGAGCAGTGGACTTTTACAGGGGGCAGACCATCAAGTGCCTCACAAACAGCCTTATTGGTAACCTCCATAGCTTCCTGAACTGATTTTCCTTTTACCATCTCTGTTGCCATGCTGCTGGTAGCAACTGCTGCACCGCAGCCAAAAGTTTTAAACTTCACATCCTGAATAATCTGGTTGTCATCAATATCCAGATATATTCTCATAATATCGCCGCATTTTGCATTACCAACTGTACCCATGCCGCTGGCGTTCTCTATTTCACCCACATTTCTCGGGTGTTCAAAATGATCCATAACTTTCTCTGTATACATATTCTATATTCTCCACTTTCTGGTAATTCTTCTACCCTGTACTAGTTTCCCTGATGTCTGATATAATCCTCGTAAAGAGGTGACATACTGCGCAGTTTTGCTACGATCTCCTTAATGGCTTCCACCACATAATCCATCTCTTCCCTGGTATTTACCTCATCAAGGGTAAGACGGAGAGAACCGTGTGCGATCTCATGAGGAAGACCAATTGCCAGAAGTACATGAGACGGATCTAAGGAACCGGAGGTACATGCGGAACCGCTGGATCCGCAGATGCCTTTCATATCCAGCATGATCAGTAAGGATTCACCCTCAATAAACTGGAAAGCAAAGTTTACGTTATTGGAAAGGCGGCTTTTTCTGCTGCCGTTAATTCTGGTGTATGGAACTTCTTTCATCACACGTTCCATTAAATATTCACGAAGCTCGGTCTCTTTGCGGGTTCTCTCTTCCATTCCTGCTACTGCAAGTTCTACCGCTTTTCCGAAACCTACGATTCCTGTTACATTCTCTGTTCCTGCACGGCGCTTTCTCTCCTGACCGCCGCCATGAATAAAGGAGCGGGACTTAACGCCTGTTCTGATATATAAAAATCCAATTCCCTTTGGTCCGTTAATCTTATGACCACTGGCACTTAACATATCAATGTGGTATTCATCTACATTAATGGGCACATGACCGAATGCCTGAACTGCATCCGTATGGAATAAGATCTTATGCTCTTTTGCTATCTCACCAATTTCCTTAATGGGTTCAATGGTGCCGATCTCGTTATTGGCAAACATGATAGAAATGAGGATGGTGTCAGGACGAATTGCTTTTTTCAGCTCGTCTAACTTTATGGAACCATTCTCATCTACATTCAGATAAGTGATATCAAAACCGCGTTTCTCCAGATATTCACAGGTGTGAAGCACGGCATGATGCTCGATTTTACTGGTAATGATGTGTTTTCCTTTGTCTGCATAGGCTTCTGCTGTTGCAATGAGAGCCCAGTTGTCGGATTCAGAACCGCCGGCCGTGAAATAAATCTCGTTCGTCTTTGCTCCAAGAGAACCTGCAATGATCTCTCTGGAATCCTGAACCGCTTTCTTTGAGATACCGGAAAATTCGTATACGGAAGATGGATTACCATAATACTCCGTAAAGTAAGGCAGCATGGCTTCTACGACCTCTTGTCTGGTTTGGGTCGTCGCTGCGTTGTCTAAATAAATCAGTTGCTTCATATTTGTTAGTTCCGCCTTTCTGTAGTTCTAAAGTTAAAAGCTTCATCTACATTTCCTATTATACACACATTTCCTAGAAATTCAATAGGAATGATTCTCATTATGATTGTGTCATGAAGAAAGACCAATTTCCATATATTTATAATAATTCTCTTTTTCAGGAGATTTCATGAATGATTCTCTAAAGATCCCCAGAAAACTTTCAAAAAGAAAATATGCGCTTCTGACCGGCACCCTACTTCTGACGTCAGCCGGGCTCATCACGCGGGTGCTGGGCTTTTTTTACCGGATCTTTCTCTCCCGTACCATTGGAGCTGAGGGTCTGGGTATTTTTAATCTGATTCATCCGGTATTTGGAATCTGCTTTGCACTTTGTGCTGGTTCCATTCAGACCGCCATCTCCCAGTCCGTAGCCGCTAATGTGAAGAAGGGCCGTTCTGTTTTTCGCAGCGGTCTCATCATTTCAGTGGCTATTTCCATGATCCTTGCTTATCTTATTATTCAGTTTAAGGATTTTATCGCCAGTTCAATTTTGATGGAACCGCGCTGCGCGCCATTACTTACGTTTCTTGCCGTTTCTGTTCCCTGCGCGGCGATTCATGCCTGTATCAACGGTTACTATTATGGTATGCAGCGTCCCTCCGTTCCGGCATTGGCACAGATCATGGAGCAGATCATAAGAATCGGCGCAGTTTTCCTCATTGCTGACATTATGATCCAGTCAGGAATTACCATTACTGTCCAGCTGGCAGTTATGGGACATTTAATCGGAGAGATTGCCTCTTCTCTCTTTACGGTTTTTGCCTACCGCTTTTTTCCGCCCAAAATGGCCAAAGATTTTGCTTATGATTCCTCCCATTTCAGCGAAACGGCTCCGGGACTCCTTCACCTGGCAGTTCCGCTTATGGGAAACCGGCTGGTATTAAATATTCTTGCCAGTGCAGAGGCCATACTGATTCCCAGCAGACTTCAGATGTCCGGTCTTTCGGATTCCGCCGCATTTTCCGTATACGGTGTATTAACCGGAATGGCACTGCCCTTTATTTTGTTCCCTTCCACTGTATTTAATTCCCTGGCAGTACTATTACTTCCTACTGTGGCAGAGGCCCAGTCTGAGGGGAATGAGAAACGGATCGGAACAGCGATTTCCATGTCCCTTCGTTACTGTATGTATGTAGGAATTCTCTGCATCGGTATATTTACTTTATTCGGCAATGATCTGGGAGTCAGTGTGTTTAAAGACAGTTCTGCCGGACAGTATATGACTGTGCTGGCGTGGCTCTGCCCATTTCTTTACATGGCTACCACCATGGGAAGTATTTTAAATGGATTGGGGAAAACCTCCATCACCTTCACCCAGAACGTCATTGCCATGACTCTCCGGCTTCTGTTTGTGCTTTTTGGTATCCCCCGGCTGGGAATATTTGCATACCTGGTGGGAGCTCTGGCAAGCGAACTGCTGCTGGCTTTCATGCATGTGCTGACTTTGAAGAAAATGGTGGAATTTGTGTGGAATGCATGGGATATGATTGCCAAACCATCGGCACTTATGATACTGGCTATTGGAATCTATTATGCAGCCTTTTCTTTTATGGATCCATTTGGAGGCCTTCCTTTGTTTATTAAAACGGCATTACATATCTTGATTTTAAGTATCTTTTACCTGGTATTGCTGTTTGGAGCTCATATTATGAAGCACGGGGAAGATTAAAGGTTTTCCTACTCCTTGCGCTGAATTTCATGGTATAGTATAATACTTGTATCCATCAAAAGTTACTTACAAAAGGAGAATGCGGTTCCCATGGATTTAAAAGAAGCCTGTTCCTGTATCCAGCTTTTTCAAAATATATCAGAAAAATCAGCGGCGGCACTGATGGCCTGTGGCAGCCTGCGGCGTTTTCCAAAAGGATCGCACCTGTTTTGGGATAAAGAAATGAACCAGACGCTTTATATAGTAGTAACCGGTTTCGTATCTCTTTATAAGATCAATTCCCAGGGAGAGAGAAAGACCATTTTTCTATTGGGAAAAGGGGAATTGGTGAATGAAGAAGTTTTGCAGAATATGCCCGCATCCATTAACTGCGAGGCCTTTGAACCATCTTTGGTTCTGTGCTTTGGAAAGATGGATTTTTTAGAGGTCATGCGTCATGATTTCGAACTGACGAAACTGATTCTTGATTCCCTGGCTTTAAAAAACCGCCGCTTATACCGCCAGTTAAAAAATACCTCCAATTCCGTACATGGAGAAAAGAAGATTGCAGCGAAGCTGTGGCGGCTTTCCAAGGATTATGGCATCCCTGATGAAGAAGGAACCTTAATCAATATGGATTTAAGCGTTACGTATCTGGCAGATATGCTGGGATCAAGACGGGAAACCGTATCCCGTCAGTTAAAGCATTTAACCGAACAGGGGCTGGTCCGGGTCCAGCGGGGTAAATTTATTATCCCTGACAGAGACGCCCTGTCTGTTTTTTTTAAGTCACCGTGATTTTAATCACGGTGATTTTTTTGTTTATTGATTATACTTGTTTTGTGGGTAGTTTGATAAAAAATAAACAAAGGAGGTTGTTTATGTTTCAGGAAGAATATTCAATGTTAGCAAAAGCGGCGGAAAACAAAGCAAAGTTTCTGAAAAAGAATCCTGTTGGATACTGGGTTGCGGCCATGCTGGCAGGTATTTATGTGGGTTTTGGAATTCTATTGATCTTCTCTGCCGGAGGGATGATTTCCAGTCAGCCTTACGTCAAGATTATTATGGGTGCATCCTTTGGCATCGCCCTCAGTCTTGTTGTTATGGCAGGAGCAGAACTGTTTACCGGCAATAATTTAGTAATGGCAGGCGGAATGTTCAGCGGTACCGTCACAATTGGAGAGGCTGTCAAACTGTGGGTGGTCTGTTTATTTGGAAACTGGGCCGGTTCCATTCTCCTTGCACTTATTTTCTGGGGTGCCGGGCTGGCAAAGGGGCCAGTAGGGGAATTCATGGCAAATGCGGCTGCTGCAAAAATGGCAATCCCCCTCATTCCTCTCTTTTTCAGAGCGGTACTTTGTAACATCTTAGTTTGCCTTGCTATCTGGTGCAGCTTCCGCTGCAAATCAGAAAGCGGAAAATTAATCATGGTGTTCTGGTGTCTTTTTGCGTTTATAACAAGCGGCTATGAGCACAGCATTGCAAACATGACACTGCTTACGGTGGGAGTCTTAAGTCCTAACGGTGCGGCTGTTTCCCTTTCCGGATATTTTTACAATATTCTGGTTGTAACTCTTGGCAATATGGCAGGCGGAATTTTATTTACTGCTGTTCCCTATTATCTGATTTCCGGAAAAAAGGAGGCTTAGCATGGGATATATCCTTAATACAAAAGAGGTCAACGAAGTATTTCAAAACTGGAAAAAGGATTCTGTCATCTATGCTCCCATGCTGTTGAAAAACGGTGGTGCTTTTTCCGATACGAACTCTGTTCACTATGGAGAAATCCAGTCCATTGACGAAATCGTATTTGACCAGAAGTCAGACTTTTCTTTTAAAGAAATTCTTCTTCCCATCTCGGAGACCTTATTTTATTTTACGGAAGATTCTGTCAAGGAACCGGAACCCCCTGTGAAGCAGGCAATTATTTTTCTGCGCAGCTGCGACCTTCATGCGGTGAAACGCTTAGATACCATGTATCTCCATAACGGGGCTGAAGACCCTTATTATAAACGTCTCAGGGACCGGGTGAAATTCGTACTTATGGGGTGCAAAGACTCCTTTGAGAGCTGTTTCTGTGTTGATATGGGGACCAATCGTTCAGACGACTACCATGCTTCCATGGAACCATCGGAAGACGGAGTGAGAATTGATAATAAAAATCCGGAATGGGATGAGTTATTTGCTACCAACTGTTCAAAACAGGCAGATGTAACCCCTTCTTACGTAACCGAGACTGAAACACAGGTCAACATCCCTGATTCTCTTTCCTTAGATGTCATGAAGTCATCCATGTGGAAACAATATGACAGCCGCTGCATCAACTGCGGACGGTGTAATTTTGTATGTCCAACCTGTACCTGCTTTACCATGCAGGATGTTTTCTACACCGATAACGGAAAAGTCGGAGAACGCCGCAGAGTATGGGCTTCCTGTATGACAGATGGTTTTACTGATGTAGCAGGCGGCGGAAGCTATCGCCAGAACAACGGACAGCGCATGCGCTTTAAGGTTCTTCACAAAGTATATGACTACAAGAAACGCAATGGGATTCATATGTGCGTAGGCTGTGGCCGGTGCGACGACGTGTGCCCGGAGTACATCTCATTTTCCCACTGCATCAATCAGCTGGAGGATGCCATGAAGGAGGTAAATGGAAATGAATCATAACGAATATCTTCCTTTCCGTTCTGAAATCAAGGAGGTAATCCGCCATACGGACATTGAATACACATTCCGCATGGCTTATCATGGAGACGTAAAACCGGGTCAGTTTTTCGAGGTTTCCATTCCTAAGTTCGGGGAAGCGCCCATTTCTGTCAGCGGCATCCGGGAGGATTCCGTAGATTTAACCATTCGCCGGGTAGGTAAGGTGACAGGAGAAATATTTGAACGTTATCAGGGAGACAGCCTGTTTTTAAGAGGACCTTACGGCAATGGATTTGATATAGAAAATTTCCGGGGAAAAGAGCTTCTGGTCATAGCAGGCGGAACCGGACTTTCTCCTGTGAAGGGTGTGGTTGATTATTTTTCCAGTCATATGGAAGAAACAAAGGGCATGACACTCATTGCCGGATTTAAGACACCCAAAGACATTCTCTTTCTGGAGGACTTTGGCAAATGGAAGCAGGCAATGGAAGTCATTCTGACTGTGGATTGTGCAGATGATGACACGGCCTGCCAGATCGGACTGGTCACCCAGTATATACCAAAATTAAAGCTGAAAAACAAAGAAGAAACCACTGCAATTGTGGTGGGGCCTCCAGCCATGATGCGCTTTACCACTCAGGGACTTCTTGATATTGGACTGAAGGAAGAAAATATCTGGATATCCCATGAACGGAAAATGTGCTGCGGAATCGGCAAATGCGGACACTGTAAAATTGATGACACCTATGTGTGCCTGGACGGACCTGTCTTTCCATTTACCAAAGGCCGCAAACTCTTGGATTAGAAAGGGGAACGTCTAATGGATATTAACACAAAGGAACTGAAAAAAAATGCTTTCCGGGTAACGAAACACAGAGGTCTTACAGCCTCCCGCGTCCGGGTTCCAGGCGGTTATCTGGAAGCCAGATTTTTATCTATGATTCAGAATATTGCTGATACTTACGGCAATGGCACCGTACACATTACCTCCAGACAGGGTTTTGAGATCCCTGGAATCCCTTTTGCGGATATTCCTAAAGTCAATGCCCTCCTGCAGCCGATTATTGAAGGACTGGGTATTAACCAGGAAAAATCGGGAGAGGGCTACAGCGCTGCCGGAACAAGGAATATAACCGCATGCATCGGCAACAATGTCTGCCCTTATGCCTGCTATAATACGGCAGAATTTGCAAAGAAAATAGAGAAAGCCATTTTCCCCAACAATCTCCATTTTAAAGTTGCATTAACCGGATGCCCCAACGACTGTGCCAAGGTGCGGATGCATGATTTCGGCATTATGGGAATGACACTCCCCCACTACGATGCAGACCGCTGTGTCAACTGCGGCGCCTGCGTGAAAGCATGCAAACGGAAATCTACGGGGGCTCTGGAAACAGTAAACTGTAAGGTAACCCGCAATCATGAAACCTGCATCGGCTGCGGGGAATGTGTACTTGCCTGCCCCACCAGAGCCTGGACCAGAAGCCAGGAGAAGTTTTACCGCCTCACTTTGCTTGGACGTACCGGAAAGAAAAATCCCCGTTTAGGCGAGGATTTCATCAAATGGGCAGATGAAGACAGCATTTTAAAAATTATTTTAAATACTTATGATTATGTGACAAAATACATTGATACCACTGCTCCAGGCGGAAAGGAACATATCGGATATATTGTGGACCGGACCGGATTTGAGGAATTCTACAAATGGGCAATGAAGGATGTGACCTTGCCGGAAGAAGCAAATGTTTATAAGCCGCTTTACTGGAAGGGTGTCAAATATTAGAAAACAATAAAAGCATGACCTGAACCCATACCCTGGATTCAGGTCATGCTTTTATCCTGTTAATTAATCCTTATCCTGAAACAGATTGTTTAAAATAGTAATTATGAAAGCGGCAATCAGCGAATTAAGAAAGCCGCCCATACTTATATTCTCAACAAGGGAATCGGCAATCATAATGGTCCATGCATTTACAATAAAGCTGAATAAGCCTAACGTCAGCAAATTGGCCGGTAATGTAATCAGCATAAGAAACGGTTTTATTATCAGGTTCACAAGCAAAAGTACCATGCCCATAATAAGCAGTGCGCTTAAACTTCCTATATAAACCGAATTAAATATAAATGACATGAGATAAATGGCTAATACAATTGAAATATACTTTATAAATAGTTTCATCATTTTCCCTCCAGTAAACTCTATTTTGCCTGCATCGGTTCCTGATGTTAAATTATATATGATTCCAGGCTATAAATGCAAGTTACTTTCTATCTTCCATGACTCCCACTGTATTTCTTTCAAATATCTGTTATAATTATAACAGAATTTTAACAGCCAGTATAAGGGGGAAACTTATGTCAAGTGCTATGTTTTTCAGTCTTCTTTTAAATATCGGTCTTCTGGTTCTGATTGCTACCCTTCTGACCAAAATCCCCATTGTAAGGAGCATGCTCCTTTATGATAAGCATTCCGCCGGCTGCGGAATCATGCTTGCCATCATTTTCGGTTTAATCAGCATTATATCAACCTACACCGGGGTTCGTACCCAGGGAGCAATTGTCAACACCCGGGTAATCGGAGTGCTGGCTGCCGGCCTTTTAGGTGGTCCTTATGTAGGAATCGGTGCTGCCTTAATTGGAGGGATTCACCGCTATCTGTTTGACATTGGTGGATTTACCGCGGCAGCCTGTGCTGTCTCAACTCTGGTTGAGGGACTTGCAGGATCCTTGTTCTCCAGCCGGTTTAAGGCAGGAAAAATGGGCAGCTCTAGTGTTTTTATTCTCACGGTTTTTGTAGAATTTCTTCAGATGATGATTATTCTGCTTATTTCAAGGCCCTTTTCTGCAGCAGTCCAGCTTGTAAAGCTGATCTCACTCCCCATGATGACCATGAACGCACTTGGAATGTTAGTATTTCTGGGCACTTTTAATATGGTGTTTCTGGAGGAAGACAGTCAGTTTGCTGAACGGATGCGGCTGGCACTTGGAATCGTGGAACAAAGTCTTCCCCATCTTCGCAAAGGCTTATACAGCATAACGGATATGCAGGCTGCGGCTGAAATTATTTTTCAGTCCACCAGCTGCTCTGCCATTCTTATTACAGATACTGAAAAAATAATAAGCAGGAAAGCCAATTCGGAACTGAAGGATATGAATGAAAATACGGTTCTTCTCCCAATACTGGCGTCCATACATGACAGGAAACCAACCATTTTTCATTATGCCAGAAAAGGAGAACCACTTTATTCCATTTTGAAAAACCATATTATTGTAGCTGCTCCCATTATTGAAATGAACCAGGTTATGGGAAGTCTGACCATGATAATAAAAAAGCACTGGCAACAGTCCCAGTCTGATTTAAATTTTGCCTCGGAACTTGCAAGGCTTTTTTCCACTCAGTTTGAGCTGTCTGAACTGGAATATCAGAAAAAATTACGGCGTAAGGCAGAATTAAAAGCTCTCCAGTCTCAGGTCAATCCCCATTTCCTTTATAATTCTCTCAACACCATCTCCTATGTCTGCCGTGACAATCCGGACAGAGCCAGAGAACTGCTTCTTACTTTGTCTTCCTATTACAGACAGACACTGGAGCACAATTCCTACATGCACACACTTAAGACAGAACTGAAACACATTACCAGATATCTGGAACTGGAAAAAGCCAGATTTGAAGAAAAGCTCCATATAGAAATTATAAAGGACGAAGAAACAAACTGCCTGATTCCGGCGTTTATCCTTCAGCCTTTGGTGGAAAATGCAATCCGCTATGGTTTTGATAAAAATGCAAACCGCTATGTATCAATCTGCGCCTGT
The DNA here is from genome assembly GCA_015057715.1 of Paenibacillaceae bacterium. GTDB lineage: Bacteria > Bacillota > Clostridia > Lachnospirales > Lachnospiraceae > Lacrimispora. The sequence continues at coordinate 17,172 of SVDS01000056.1, read as the reverse complement.
ATGGAGGGAGCATTTACAAAGATCTCCGTTTCCGATAAAGGACCCGGAATTCCAGAAACAGTCATAAAGCATCTGTATCAGGGAGAACACTACGGAGGAGTAGGACTGGAAAATGTCCATAAACGGTTAAAAAGCATTTATGGACAGGAGCACGGGCTTCATATTGAAAGTTCTGATTCCGGTTCTGACATCTTTTTTACCATACCGGTCTCTCAAGAATCCAAATATGAAGGGGGATTCACTTATGAAAATTGCAGTCATTGATGATGAACGCCCTGCGCGTAAAGAACTGATACACCAAATTTTATCCTTCCTGCCTGAAAGCGAAATTATGGAAGGAGACAGTGGTAAAGCAGCCCTTGAATTGTTTGGTCATCATTATTTTGATATTCTCTTTCTGGATATCAGTTTAAATGATATGGACGGAACCACACTGGCAGCTGCTGCAAGGAGAATGATGCCTCATGCCCAGATTATCTTTGCAACCGCATTTTCCCAATATGCAGTCCAGGCATTTGAACTGGGTGTAAATAACTATATTTTAAAACCCTTTGATCCGGAACGATTACGTTGTATTCTGGAAAAATGCAGACAGGATTTGGAGCATTCTTTAAAAAATGATTTATGCCTGCCGGCACATAAGTTTCCCATTAATCTCAACAGAACCATTATACTGCTTGATATCAGGCAGATTGTATACATAGAAACCTGCTGCCGAAGCTGCATTATCCATACCGTTTCCAGGGATTATACGGAGAACCAGCTGTTGGGTGAATATGAGAAACGCCTTTCCTCCTGTGGATTTTACCGGATTCACAAAAGTTATCTGATCAACTTAAATTACATATCCGAAATGTTTCCATGGGCAAATAACAGTATGGCAGTTAAAATGCAGGGATTCGAAAAAGAGATTCTGCCCGTAGGAAGAGAAAAGATCAAACAGTTTAAGCAGATCATTGGTGTCTAGCTGCTGTTTATGCACAAATACCTGCTTTTCATTCATTTTCCATTTATTATTGTGCACATTTTATTATAATTAGTGGTAATAAGATGTTTTAATAATAGGAGGTAGGCAAATGATAAGTTTCTTTTTATGTCTGTTGCTGCTGATTGCAGGTTTTTGCTTCTACAGCAAAATCACAGAAAAAGTTTTCGGACCTGATGACAGAGTAACACCAGCTCTATCCATGACGGATGGAAACGACTACGTTCCCATGGGGACCCCACGTATTTTTTTAATCCAGCTGTTAAATATCGCAGGCCTGGGTCCCATCTTTGGTGCACTTGCCGGAGCCTGCTGGGGACCCAGTGTATTTTTATGGATCACCTTCGGTACTCTTTTAGGGGGCGGTGTACACGATTATATGATAGGTATGATGTCCATGCGGCATAAGGGCGCCAGTGTATCAGAACTGACCGGTTCCTATCTTGGCACTGCCATGAAGCAGATCATGCGGGTATTTTCAGTAATTCTTCTTGTATTGGTGGGCGTAACCTTTTCTACCGGGCCAGCAAATCTCTTAGCGATGCTGACACCTAATGTACTGGATTCCAGATTCTGGCTCATTGTTGTACTGGTCTACTATTTTATTGCCACCTTTGTTCCAATTGATAAGGTGATTGGAAAAATCTATCCGTTCTTTGGAATCTGCCTGATTGTAATGGCACTGGGTGTTGGAGGTGCCATCCTTTTTAAAGGATATCACATTCCGGAAATCACCCTGTCCAATCTTCATCCGGCCGGGACACCAATCTGGCCCACCATGTTTATCTCTGTTGCCTGCGGCGCCATATCGGGATTCCATGCCACACAGTCTCCTTTGATGGCACGCTGTCTTACCAATGAGGCAGACGGCCGGAAGGTATTTTATGGAGCCATGGTCGCAGAAGGTGTTATTGCGCTCATCTGGGCTGCAGCGGGAGTTGCTTTTTATGACGGAACCGGCGGCCTTTTAACTGCACTTGGAAATGGGCAGTCCAGCGTTGTTTATGAAATCTGCTTTCAGCTTCTTGGACCCGTTGGCGCTGTTATAGCCATGATCGGAGTCATTGCATGCCCCATCTCTTCTGCAGATACGGCTTACCGGAGTGCACGTCTGACTCTGGCAGACTGGTTTAAACTTGACCAGAAACCGGCAAAAAACCGCCTGCTCCTTACCATACCCCTTCTGGGAGTTGGCTCTGTTCTGACTCAGTTTGATGTTCAGATCGTATGGAGATACTTCTCTTGGAGCAACCAGACACTGGCAATGATTGCATTATGGACTGCAAGCGTTTATTTATTCCGGAAAAAACGGTTTTACTGGATTACAGTGCTTCCTGCAACCTTTATGTCTGCAGTCTCCAGTACCTACATACTGATGGCAAAGGAAGGACTTCAGATTTCCACCACCATTGCTTATCCAATTGGAATACTTTTTGCAGCTGCCTGTTTTGGAACCTTTTATTATACTACAGTTCTTGGAAAAGGCAGGCATGCCACTGCACCATCCAGTGAGACAGAATATGCTGCAGCAAAATCAGACTAACCATTTAAAAAGCGGAACTGCCATGGGATTCATCCTTGGCAGTTCCGTTCGTTATTCCCTCATAGCTTTGTTGCACAGAGAACAGTTTGCACAATCTGAAGGACTGCAGTGCATTCCGGGCCGTATAAACGGTTCTATGGTAAATCCACAGGATTCCAGATCATATCTGTCATTTTCAATCAACACTTCACCTGATTCAAGAAGAAACTCCACTTGAATCCCGGATACGGTGAGTACCTCATCATAGAGAGGATGGGGCTTTATGTGGGGAGAATACTTTTTCATCACCGCTTCCTCGGTCTGAACATAGATGGAGTGATCACAGGTAATGAGACTCTTTATCTCTCCGCTTTCCGTAAACGAAAGAGAATTACTGTCAGCATTGATACCGATCTGATCCGGGTCGTAAGCGGTTATTTTCCCAATGGGAGTTGATACCAGGACAGGCTCTGCCGGTTCCACTGATTTTAATTTTCCTGACTCATATAAGGAAAGCCCCACCTTTGTTTCCACCATTCCCATAGGAGTCCGTATTGCAGCCCTTTCCCCCGGAAACAGTGTGATACTTTTTATATCTCCGCTTTTGTAAAAGCAAAGACCATTAATCATTGCCCGAAATTCCGTAAAGCCAAGATCAAAGGTCAGAGAAATGTTAAGCTCCCGTTCATCTTCCTCCGTCCAGAAACCGCTGATCTGTCCATCGAGGATAAATATCCGGTGAAGTTCTCCAGTTGGGTAAAATTTAATCAGTTCAACTGGAAGCTCTCCAATGGGGGTAAGAACCTCCTGCTGCTCTTCTAACGCCACGCTAACCACCATTCCCTGCTTGTCAAATTCCACAGACGGCTTCTTTTTTCTTCTGCCGTTCTCCGTATAAGCCGGAATCAGTTCTCCTGCCTGGGTAACAATCATATTTTTTTCCGACAAAGTGACTCCTGATAACTCCCCGTTTGGATGACAGAGGAAGGAATCCACTCCTCCCAGAATCCCATAAGGAGTCTGAAGTGTCGCTGCGTCTAAAACCATATAATTTTGCATATTCATACCTCCTGCTAACACTGTTTTCTGGTTATGGTTATATGTACTTTCCCATTTCCATTACCCACCTTTTTTTCATAGGATTCGTCTGTTTCAAGCCATGGGGGAATATGGGCACAGACAAGCTGCAATTCTAAAAACGGAGTATTGGAAAGGAAGGGCAAAAGTGCCTTTTTGGATGATACCTCCGGGCACTCTGTTTGAAGCTGGACCAAATCCAGAAAGTAGATTCCAGGTATCTGCGTTTCCACAGGTCCGGCATTCTGAATCATCTCTTCTTTCCTTCTTCGTTTTTCATCACTTTCTTCTATATCCTTTATCATTCCGTCTAAAGTGTCCTGATCGGCTTTTTCTGAACAAAAGATGCAATATCCTTTTTGGTTGAATACGGAAAATGGGATTCCTGAAAGCTCTCTGCATAAAACTGCTTTCGCATCTTTCGCGAGAGTCATGATTGCTTCCGTTTCTTTTCTCAGTTTTATAATTGTATTTCCTGTTATGGGAGAAAAGGAAGCGGTACGCACCGCCTGCCACTGTTCCCCCTTCTTTTCAAAAATTTCCACCAGGTTGCAATACAAAAAAGGAACCAGTTCCTGATCTTTGCTGATCACCGCTATTTTTTCCATCTGCCTGCTCCTCCTTCACCCATTAATTTCAACTACATTACCATGGATCAGTTTTGCAAGAAACTCCTCCAGCTCAAGCCTTGCATCTTCTTCATCAATATTTTTTTCCTCAGATAACAGAGTGATTAATTCCTCCACTCCTGCTCCCCTCTCCAGGCTGTTCCATAAAAAGATGCAGATCTCATTTACCGATGGCAGACCGTCTAAGGAACCGTTCTGGCTGTCTCTTTCATCGAAGATACAGAATTCTCCTCCCAGCTCCATTAATGCAAATCCAGGCTTCAGCTTTACTTTTCTGATGTTCATATCAGTTCCTTAACCTTTCTATATCCACTCCGCTTTTTATCAGTTCTAAATCTTCTCTGTCATACCCGGTACTCACCATGACAGCACCGGTTGTCAGCCACATGACAACCAGCCCGCAGATCTTTTGAATCATGAGGATCATCAGGTATGCACTGATTTCCTCATTCTGAAAACTTTTCTTCATGGACTCTGTCAGGAACTTTTCTGCTTCTGATCCGGCTTGAAAGTTGATTAAATCATCTTTTTTCAGTACGCCAAACTGCTTTACAGTCTGATAATAGGCTACTGCAGATTCAATTCTGCGTTTTTCCTCCTTCGCCTGAACCGTGGTATATCCACCTGCGTAGATGACAGGTGCACAACCCATTAATCCTGCAATTCTGCCCCGCAGCATCTGCTTGTCGTAATAATTGGTTTTGGGGTCCCCAATCCGCTCTTTAATCCCATCAATCCGCCTGCATATCCGGCTGTTATCCGTATTCCCTTCCATAATTGTGTAAGAACCTGCAGCGGTCACTGCTTTTACCCGCCCCAGCATGGCCGGAGAAATTTCTTCCATCTGACATGGATAAATACCGTCAAAAACCATCGTATCCGTATACACCGCAGCATCCTCAAAAAGATCCTCTTTTCTCCTGCCAATTCCCGGCGCATTCATGGCTCTTACATGAATACGGTTTTGTTTTACATTTGCACTCAGAAGAGTCAGGGCTTCCCCCTCTATCCCGTCAGCCAGAATAAATAAATTCTGTTGTCCAGTCTTTTGAAGAAGGGGATAGATACTTGAAAAGGAAGTGATGGGGGTTTTTACAATCAGAACAAGGGCATCCCATACCGTTCCTTCCACCCCCACTGTCAAACCTCCATCAACACGCATCCCTTTTATTATTTCAAACCTGGTTTCCCCAGACATGGATTCTTTTACAACCAGTTCTCCTGCTTTTGATCCTTCCACAATCATTTGGGCAGTCCTCTGGTCTTTGGTGATTCCTTCTATTAAATCTGGGTTTATGTCAGGCAGGGGAATTGCTTTTTCACCAACATATTCTTCCAACACTGTTGCGGCGGCTTTCAGTTCCCTGGCAAGAAGCACCGGACTGATTCCAGATGCAGATTTTCTTTCACAGTAAGCCAAAAGCTGGGCTGTAAGACGTGCTGACTCCCCGGTTCCGCAGCCTGCTGCCTGATTGATTTCACCAATCGCTGCTGCTGCCAGACGGATTCCCTGATTGAAAAACAAATCTGTTCCCTCAAGCTTTCCAGCTACCTCAGAGGCAGCAAAACTGTAAACTCCATTTACCATTACCTGTCCCTCACAGGAGAGAACGCGGCAGAGACTTAAAATTCCTTCCGCCATTTTTTTTCTGCCATCCTCAAATTTAATTTTCCGAATCATTCTTCTTCCCTCCATTCATTATGGATTTTAAAAGATTTTCCCCTTTTTTAATATCTGCACTGCTTACGTCTAAATCAAACTTACGGGCTGCACTATGGACAAATTCGTAAAGGTTGCAGTTACCGGCACGCTCTCCGATTCCAAGCAGCGTCCCATCTACCATATCAGCCCCGGAGAGTGCCATAACCATGGAATTGGCCACTGCCATTCCAAAGTCATTATGCTCATGAACCTCAATCATGATTCCCGTCTGTTTTATTTCCCGCACCAGCTCCCCTGCCCGTCTTGGGAACAGCACCCCAACCGTATCTGCAAGGCGAATGGTCTCCACTCCCTTTTGCCGCATCAGACGAATTAAAGATACCAGGAAAGCCACGTCTGCCCTTGACGCATCTTCCAGACCTACCGTAATGGGAATGTTATAATTCCTGGCAACTTCCATACATTCCTGAAGGGAATTTTCAATCCATTTTTTATTTTTCCCCAATTTATTATAAATCTGCGCATAGGATACAGGGGTGCCGATATGAATCAGATCCGGTTTCTGTCTGGCTGACTCTTCCACATTTTCAGGGTTTAATTTAGACCATAGGGAGACAGCTGCCTGTTTTTTCTTTTTCATAATTTCGCTGATATAATGAACGCCCTCTGTACCCACATCGTAAATCCCTGCCTCGATTTCGGAAACTCCGATGCTGTCTAGAAACAAAGCCAGATGCACTTTATCAGAAGGAGAGAATACAACACCCGGGCACTGTTCGCCATCCCGAAGAGTGGTATCAACTATTTTGATTCGCCTTTTCATACTTATCACACTCACTCATCATTGTTAAAAACTCTTCATCAGTTACTTCCCCGCCCTTTTTAATACTGAGACGCTTTACCATTTCTAAAAGATGCTCCACTGGATAACAATCTTCCATCTGGTACTGCTTCAGCTTATACCGAATGGAGGTGCCCCCTGAATGCTTTCCCAGAATCACCTTTCTTGATGCTCCCACAAGCTCGGGAGGAAAGGATTCGTAATTAGATGGCTTTTTCAAAACGCCATCCACGTGCAGTCCAGATTCAATATAAAAGATCTTTCTTCCAACAACAGGGGTATGACCGGGTATCTGTGTGTTTGTCATGGCTTCAAAGATATTTCGCAGGTCGGCCAGCTTCTCAAAGCTGTTGTTTGGTTTATAACGTTCCACCACCCTCATGGCAAGAATGACCTGTTCCGTAGCCGCCTTGTTTCCGATCCCGGTAAAGGTAGCCATCACCGTTCCGTTATGGTGATTTTGTAAATAATCCGCCGCAATGGCAGAAGCACAATAGCAGGAGTTTTCCGGATACAGGATAGGAGACGCCTGGATTAGAAGCTTCATCCCCCGCTCATAAATATCACGGCTTTCATAGATGAGTAAATCGTCCAGACCCGTAAGCCTTAACCGGTTATCTGGCCTGGCACATTCCAGCCCCCTTAACTCCGACACATCATTGACCTGTATATTACGGATATACTTTCCTGTACCATCGCAAAAAGAAGAAAAAAAGAAATGAATCCCGGGATATTTAACGCTTTCCGTTGGACTGGGAAGTTCCATATACCAGGTGATCCCCTGAGGTAAGTCCCCCTCCATCAGCTGATAAACTCTTGGTGTTAACACGGCTCCCCATATGCATAGGCTCTCTAATGTCCGGGCAAATTCATACACCAGTTCCTTTTTTAACGGATATTCCTCCAGCATCGTCAGTGTGGCATCAATGATTTTAATCAACAGCAGCCCCTCCTTTTTCCTGTTCTTCCTTCCGCATCATTACAGGTATTAAATCATTAAATCACCAACCGGATTTCCTCCTTCAAAATGCTCATCAAAGATACGTTCCACATCATCCTCTGATACATTGCCATACCAGACTCCTTCCGGATAAACCACCACAACAGGACCTTTGTCACAGATTCCAAAGCACCCGGTATTGTTGATCACTACCTCTCCGGAAAGATCCCTGTCTTCAATCTCCTGCATAAAAGCCTGGATTAAGTCAACCGCTCCCTTCTGGTAACACATCCCTTTTTGTGTTCCGTTGATTCTGCAGCTTGTGCAGATAAATACATGATATTTTGGCTGTACCATCTTTCTCCTCCTCTTACATGGCTTCCGCCGCTTTTTTTACCGCATCTTCAATCATGTCATAGGTATTCACCGGCTTAATCCCCAGTTTTGTCAGCTTTTTGGCTGGTTCCATACCGATACGCATGGCAATGACTCCGCTGCAGCCATTTAAAGCAGCTATAATCCGTTCTATTTTATCCTCTTTTTCCCCGCATTCTTCTTCCCCCTGACAATACTGCTCCACATTTCGTTTTCCTGCAAACCGGACTTCTCCGTTGCGATAGTCATACAAATAAAATTCCTTTGCATGACCGAAGTGTGTATCAACTACCACCCCGCTTTTGGAAGCGACTGCAAAACGAATGCTTTTTGAAACAGGAACGAAAACCGGTCTTTCCTCCGCCACGAACCCCTTTAATTGTATGGATTTATCATCGGTCAAGGTTCCAACTGCATCCGCCCGGCAGTGCTGGCAGTGATACATCTGGGGCATGATCTCTTCACACTGCTTTCTGATCTCATTTAACTGTTTGTTTGAAACCGGCTCCACATGTTCCAGAGCGCTGCCCTTTACCGGAATCATCTGCATAATATTAGTAATAAAGCACCCCAGTGATTTAACAGTCTTTACAACCTCCGGTACATGGCTGTCATTGATTCCCTTCACTGTTACAATATTAACTTTTACCAATATTCCATTGGCAATTAACTGCCTGATTCCTGCAATCTGGTTTGCTACCATAAGAGCCCCTGCTGCATCACCGGTGTATTCTCTGCCCATATACCGGATATACTGGTACATCTGTCCGCTGATATGGGGATCCACCGCATTCATGGTTACGGTTACATGGGAAACGCCCAGTTCCTTTAGCTCTGGTGCATACTGGGGCAGCTTCAGTCCATTGGTGGAAAGACAGAAGGTTACATTTGGATCCTGTTCTCTTATGAGTTCAAATACCTTTCTTACATTCTCCCAGTTTTCCAGGGCTTCCCCTGGTCCGGCTATCCCAACTACGGTTAAGTTGGGCATTTTCTCCTTCACTGACAGATAGCGGTTAAGTGCTTCCTCAGGCGTCAGAATGGAAGAAGTGACTCCTGGACGGCTTTCATTGGGGCAGTCAAATTTTCTTACACAGTAGCCGCACTGAACGTTACAGGCAGGAGCTACCGGAAGATGGATTCTGGCAAACTGATGAGCCTGGCAATTATAGCAGGGGTGCTCCTTTGTCTTGCGCTTCATGATCTCTTCGGCAGATTCCGGTTCCTTTTTCTGATCAATGGCTGTACCTTTATAATATGTATCATATAAAGTCTCCCGAAAGGTAGTTTCAACCGTGTCGATCAGCTGATTTGCAATCTCATCCATATATTCCACCGATCCTTCATAACCCAGCATTTTAAGCCGCTGTCCCCCCACATGATCATGTATGGGAAATCCTCTTCGAACCAGGGGAAGGTGTAAATCTTCTGCGATACGCCTTCCATCAGAACTGCCTGCAAGAATATTGGCATGATAGGTAACAATCATCTCCTCAATATCCTTAAAATCTGCTTTATCTGCAATTTTATACTCATCTACCAGGTACAGACCGGCAAGATCAGAAATCTCCGGTCTGATCAGTCCGTCAAGTTCCGGACTTGCTGATCCGGCTGCACAGACTACCGGCATGACTCCGCATTCACACATCATACGCACGGTGGAATATACCAGATCCGGTTCCCCGAATACAGCCGCTCTCCCTGAAGAATGGTATTTATGAGAATCAATCATGGCATCTAAATAGCGCCCTCTTTCTTTTTTTAATTCATCAGGGATTTCTTTTCCGGAAATACGGGACAGTGTATTTAAAAATGCATCGGTATCCCTTAATCCTGCTGGCAGGGGCATCCGCTCATAAGGAACTCCATATGTTTCAGATAAATATTCTCCCACAGAATTCTTATGGTGAAATGCGGTCAATTCCAATGTAAATTTCGCTCCACCCATTTGCTTTAACCGTGCCAGTTCCGTTCCCTCATGAGGAAGGCGGTTATAACTGGGGTCGTGGGCTCCGTCTAAATTATCGGATAAGTCAGGAAGGAGAACGGCATCAATTCCAAAAAGCGAGAACATCCTTTTTAAATATCTGGTATCTGCGGGGCTTATGGGGGCCGTGATGACATTGACCAGATGATTCTTTTCTGTCTCCATCTTAATAGAAGAAACAATGGCAGAAAGAGCTGCGAAATACCCCTCATACTGGCTCCCACCATATCCGGGGGAATGGCAGGGAATCAGTGTAATGTCCTCATACCCTGGATTTTCTTCCAGAAAAGACTGTAAGATCCCCGGAACATCCTCCCCTATGGTTTCTGCCAGGCATGTTGTCATGACACCGATGATTTCAGGGTGGTAAAGCTCAATTAAATTTTTTAATCCTTTTTTTAAATTTTCACTGCCGCCATAGACTGTTCCCTGCTCAGTCAGGGAGGAGGAAGCAATATCCACCGGTTCATTGTAGTGAGTCGCCATATGACGCCGGATGTAGGTAGCACACCCCTGTGAACCGTGAAGGATGGTCATGCAGTTCTTCAGACCATAGAATGCCGTTGCACTGCCCATGGGCATACACATTTTACAGGGATTGATATTTAAATTCACCAGAGGTTTTACTTCACTCTTCATCATCATTCCGCCTTTCTGTCAGCTGATATAGCCCCATACCGGACTGTTTATGCTTTTATTGATTTCCATGGTGAAATTGACCACCCCTTCAAAACCGGCTAAAGGAAACTTTCTCTCATGATTGTGATCACAGAATGCGATTCCAAGCTTATAGGCAAGAGGTCTTTCCTTTACACCTCCAACCAGAATATCCGCTCCCTTTTCTTTCATAAAAGTTTCTAACTCTGCCGGATTGGCATCGTCCAGAATTACGGTATCGGATTTTACCAGACTCTCAATCACTTCATAATCTTCCTTTTTCCCTGTCTGGGTTCCCACCACCACCGTTTCCATCCCCATTGCCTGAAACTGGCGTATGAGGGAAATTGCCTTAAATCCACCGCCTACATAGATAGCCGCTTTTTTCCCCTCCAGGTTTTTCCGGTAACGGCCTAAGAAATTTTCCAGCTCCTCCGCCTTCCTCCTGCAAAATTCCACTGCTTTTTTTCTTGCCAGCTCATTATGAAGTGCCTCCGCTGTCCTGATTAAAGAATTGGTGGTGTCTTCGATTCCGAAGAAACTGACCTTGATAAAGGGAATGCCAAATTCTTCCTCCATACGGTTTGCCAGATAGGTACTGGAACCTGCGCACTGGACTATATTTAAAGCAGCCTTCGGCGCTTCAATCATATCCTCATAACAGGTATCGCCGGTAAAACCTGAGATCACATCAATGCCGATTTCCCTGAAATAATTCTTAATAATCCACATTTCCCCTGCCAGATTAAAATCCCCTAATATGTTAATGGCCGTTCTCTTTTCTTCACTTTTATGGGGCAGAAGCACATTCATAATCGCATCGCACGCCATCCGGTAGCCAGTGGATTTATTACCGGAAAAACCGGGAGATTTTACTGGAATTACTGGAATGTGATACTGCTCTGATTTCATCTTGCACAAAGCCTCCACATCGTCTCCGATTACACCAACAATACAGGTGGCATAGATAAAGATCAGCTTCACGTTGGCTTCTTTCTCCATCAGCTCATCGACTGCTGCCTCAAGCTTTCTGATTCCGCCGAATATAATATCTGTTTCCTGCAAATCCGTGGAAAAGCTATTTCTGTAAATATCCTCCCCGCTGGTTAAAGATCCCCTGATATCCCAGGTATAGCTGGAACATCCGATGGGACCATGTACTATATGCCAGGCATCGGTAATGGGATTTAAAACAACTCTGGCTCCGCAGTATACACAGGCCCGCTGGGACACGGAACCGGATACACTGTTGCTGTCACATGAAATTCCGCCCCCCATGCCGCTGCACCCGTCTTTTACAACAATGGAACTTTTCCTTGCGTCCAATATATTCCGGTTGCTGTTCTCCGTTTCCATAAACATACTCCTTTCAAAGACCCGCAAATTTAAACAGAAATAGGGAGGGGTCGGCTCCCTCCCTGGTTCCATTTTATGACTGATTTACATGACTACATCAAAATCTTCGTCTGCCGCATCCCGGTCCTGCCGGTCCATCATGGCGTCTACGATCTTTTCCGTATACCGGATTGCACCTGCATATCCCACAGTCGCCTGTATCGGATTTCCATAACGGTCCAGTACGGGGAATCCCATACGTACCAGGGGAATATCTTCTGCTTTTGCAATCTGTTTTCCATAGCTGGAGCCTAAAAGCAGATCTACAGACTCATTTTTAATCAGCTGATGGAGATAAAACAAATCCGTATCTGCCTTTACCACATATTCGCTTTCATCTACACCATACTGATCCATCAGCTCTTTGATCTCTTTCTCCCAGTGTGCTTTCGGTGTACCGGTTATGATGTATTTAGGGCTCATGCCCAGTTCCAGACATAATGCGGTAAAGCCATACACAATATCAGGATCTCCATAAATGGCGGCTTTCTTCTTATATACATACTGGTGGGAATCCAGCATTAAGTCCACCAGTCTGCCCCGCTCATCTTCCAGCTCTTTCGGAACTTCTTTCTTTGTAAACTTCTGAAGTTCCAATATGTACTGATCAGTCAGCTTGACGCCCACCGGAACTGGAATATTGGAGAAAGGAACTTTATATTCCTTTCTTAAATACTCCGACGGTTCCAGAGAACAGTAGATTCCCATGGAGATCAGCTTTTCACAATCTCCCAGTGCCGCGATATCTTTGGCCTTGGTTCCAGCATTATCATGAAAATATTCACTTTTTCCATCCATAGGGTGATCCAGTATCCCTTCATGATCAGGAAAATAAATATATTCAGCACCCATTAACCCTGCAATCTTCTTTAACTCCCTGTCATCTCCGGGATTGACCCAGCCTGGAAAGATGGCTACTTTTCCATTGGGGGTTCCGGTTTTCTTCGTCATATACCGCATGAAGCCAATCATCATGTTAGAGAATCCCTGAATATGGGAGCCTTCGTAGGAAGGGGTGCTGGCATAAAGAACGGTTTTCCCTTCCGGCACTTCCATATCCATAATATAGGAACCAACATCATCACCTATGGTTTCAGAAAGACAGGTGGTATGGATTGCCATAATATCCGGATTATAGATGTCAAACACATTCTTCACAGCTGTGGTGATATTGCTGCGTCCTCCGAATACAGAGGCACCCTCTGTAAAGGAGCTTGAAGAAGCAATGGCAGGCTCTTTAAAATGCCGGCTTAACACTGTTCTGTGATAGGAACAGCACCCCTGTGATCCATGGGAATGGGGCATACACTTTTCGGCTCCCAGTGCGCAGAACATGGCGCCTACAGGCTCACAGGTTTTGCAGGGATTGATGGTCATGTGGCGGTTTTCCATAATTTCTTTTGGTGTTAATTCAAGCATCAGCCTGCACCTCCTAACGTTCCTTCTAACATTGGCATGGTCTTCCACGGCGGCTTCACCAGCGACCAGGCGTTGGTATAAAGACTCATGGTTACATCTCTTCCAAAATTTACTGCTCCCCGAAAGCCTGCATAGGGTCCGGAGTAATCATAGGAATGCATCTGTCGGGAAACCACCCCTCCATGCTGTATGGCGTATTTATCTTTGATTCCGGAAAAGAAAATATCTGGTTTATACTCTTCAATCAGCTGGTCGGTTTCAAACATGTTGTAATCATCCACTACCATATAGCCTTCCTTCATATCTTTTATCATACCATTGTAGGTATCCAGCTCCACTCCCTGGTTTCGCAGACTGGTTAACTCTTCCACAGAGTATCTGTCATCATATCCAACAGCTCTCTCCACCGATATCTCTTCAATGTTTTTCGAATCTGCATCTGCCTTGATCTGGGGTATGACATCCCGCCCTTCGTAATCATCCCGGTGGGCAAATTCATAACCAGCAATGGTGGTTTCCATACCAAAATCCCTTAAAAGCATCTGGTAATGATGGGAACGGGAGCCTCCTACAAAGATTCCGGCTGTTTTTCCCTTTAATTTGGACTTGTAATACTCCATATCCTCATTAATTTCTGCCAGCTCCTCTGAAATCACTTCCTCTGTCCGTTTTGTAAGCTCCGGATCGTTAAAATATTTAGCCATCATACGCAGTGATTTGGAGGTTGCCCCTACTCCGATGAAATTCACTTTCAGCCAGTCAACTCCATATTTTGTTTTCATCATTTCCGCTATGTAATTAATGGACCGGTGGCACATGACAAGATTTAAATCTGCCAGATGGGAATTTTTTAAGGTTTCATAGGAACCGTCTCCGGTAAATACAGAAACTACTTCGTATCCGATTTTCTTTAAGATCCGTTCCTGTTCCCATCCATCACCTCCGATGTTGTATTCACCCAGGATATTGACGCTGTATTTTCCCTTTGGCGCCTCTTCGCCTTTTCCGATTACATAGCGCATCAGTCCGTTGTTGGCAATGTGGTGACCGGCTGACTGGGAAACTCCCTTATAGCCTTCGCAGGAATATCCAATGGCTGTAATGCCGTATTTTTCCTCCACTCTTCTTGCCACCGCCTGCACGTCATCACCAATCAGACCAATAGGACAGGTGGAGCAGATGAAAATGCACTTGGGGTGGAACAGCTGCATGATCTCATCAATTCCCTCTTCCAGCTTCTTTTCTCCTCCAAATACAATATCTGATGCCCTCATATCCGTACAAAAGGAATATGGAACAAAGTTTGGTTCGCCTTCATAGGAAGATTTTGCCTTATTCCTTCTGGTTCCCCAGGAATAGAAGGCACAGCCAATGGGGCCGTGTGTGATGACCACAGAATCTTTGACAGGTCCTACCACAACGCCTTTACAGCCAGCATAACAGCAGCCTCTTGCTGTAATAATTCCAGGTATTGCCCTGGTATTTGCTGTAATCTCATCCGCATTTTCTCCGAACTCCAGCTGGGTGATATGACTTTTTCTATTTTTAAATACTCTGGATGAATATTTATCCAGTAATAAATCTCGTTCCTTTGACATCTCCCTCACCTCCTGTCAATAAGCCTCAATTGTGCTTTCTCCGCTTCTGACGGTATAAGCTTCATAAATGGGAAGCACAAATATTTTTCCGTCACCAGGATTTCCTGTCTGGTTTGTTTTTATCAGGATATCCACCACATCCTTCACCTGGGGATCTTCTACAATCAACGTAATCAGCCTTTTTGGAATCCAGCGGAATGATTCTGTTAAATACTCTCCTTTAGGAGAGATGGGAAGCTCCCCTGTTTCCAGAACCAGGGACAAAAGCTCCGGATCAATCCGCTTCTTTCCTCTTCCTAATACCGGTCTGCAGGTAAATGCAGGAAATCCGCCTTCCGCAAGCGCCTTCTTTGTAGGGTTTATTTTATTCACCCGGATAAATGCCATTACTTCTTTCATAGCAATCGTTCCTCCTAAAGTCCCTGCTTTCCTGTGCTGATGGTGTAGGCATCTTCTACAGGAGATACAAAGATACGTCCGTCTCCGTAATTGCCTTCCCCTGTTCTGGCAGTTCTCATGATCACCTTAACCAGATCATTTTTGTCTTCGTCACTGCAGAAAAACAACAACATTTCTTTTGGAATTTCATCGTAGTGAACATCACCTACCGTAATTCCTTTTTGTTTCCCCCGTCCATATACATCCATCTTGGTCACTGCCTGAAATCCAGCTTCTGATGCTTCCTTCATAACATAATCCGCTTTTTCCGGCCTGATAATCGCTCTCACCAATAACATAATATTTTCTCCTCTCCTGACCCCTTAGTCCATAACTCCGTACTGCATTAAAATTTCTTCCAGTTCATCAATTTTCATTGGATTGGGAATGACAAACATTTCATTGGCATCCACTTTTCTTGCCAAAATACGGTATTCATCTGCCTGAGGCTCCTCAGGAGAAAAATCGATTACGGTTCTTTTTCTGATCTCAGCCCTCTGAACTGCGTTGTCACGAGGTACAAAATGAATCATCTGCGTTCCGATCTTTGCTGCTACTGCCTCCACAAGATCCTGTTCCTTATCTACCTTCCTGGAGTTACAGATCAGACCTCCCAGCCTGACACCACCGGTCTTTGCATACTTGGTGATTCCTTTGGAAATGTTATTTGCCGCATATAGCGCCATCATCTCACCAGAGCATACAATATAAATTTCCTGTGCCTTCCCTTCTCTGATGGGCATTGCAAAACCACCGCACACTACATCACCAAGAACGTCATAGAATACGTAATCCAGATCGTCGGTATAGGCTCCCAGCTGTTCTAACAGATTAATGGAAGTGATAATGCCCCGGCCTGCACAGCCTACACCTGGCTCCGGTCCGCCGGATTCCACTCCTTTAATTTTGCCATAGCCTTCTTTTAACACTGCGTCCAGCTCAATATCATCGCCTTCATCCCGAAGGGTGTCCAGTACCGTCTTCTGTGCCAGACCTCCTAAAACCAGTCTGGTGGAATCTGCTTTTGGATCGCAGCCTACAATCATAATGTGCTTTCCCATTTCTGCCAGACCTGCCGTTAAGTTCTGAGTCGTTGTGGATTTACCGATACCGCCTTTTCCATAGATAGCAACCTGTCTCATAACCAATTCCTCCTTACATAAAAGAAGAGGCGGAAGGCAGATCTATTACAGATCCTGCCATTCCACCTCTTTGTGAATAGAAAATGAAAAAGTAACCCTGAAGTTTTGTCGACGACTTAGGTTGCTATCACTATATATGTTTTCACCATTGAATTCAATACCACACAATGCACAAATATAAATCTTGAAACTGACTATTTACAGTATTTTATACAAACTAATGCTTGTTATCTAAAAATTATTCCATCTAAAAAAATAACAGCCTGCCTGGTCTGCCGCTGTGATAAATGAAAAGGAGCCGTATC
Organism: Paenibacillaceae bacterium; assembly: GCA_015057715.1. Taxonomy (GTDB): domain Bacteria; phylum Bacillota; class Clostridia; order Lachnospirales; family Lachnospiraceae; genus Lacrimispora. Next base: position 199 of record SVDS01000056.1, on the reverse strand, counting down.
ACCGGCCCCTTCAGTCTTATGAATCTATTCCAACCATAACAGAAGTCGCCTTTATGATGGCATATGCATCTGACCCAACTTCCAGCTTTAAATCCTTTACTGATGCCATGGAAATCGTGGCAGATATAAAATTACCTCCTCCGATGTCTATGGTTACGATTGCATTTACTGAGCCGGACTCAATCTCTACAACCTTTCC
>SVDS01000055.1 GCA_015057715.1 Paenibacillaceae bacterium | reverse complement strand
GTCATCTGTGCTCAGATTGAACAGGAAATCGCAGAGCTGGAAGAAGACGAAAAAAAGATGTTCTTAGAAGATCTTGGACTGACCGAATCCGGTCTTGAGAAACTGATTGCAGCCAGCTACCACTTACTGGGCTTAATCAGCTACTTAACAGCTGGTCCTACCGAAACCAGAGCCTGGACCATAAAAGAAGGGACTAAGGCACCTGGAGCAGCAGGAAAGATTCACTCCGATTTCGAACGTGGATTTATCCGTGCAGAGGTTGTCAATTACCAGGATCTGCTGGATTGCAAGACCTATCCCGCCGCAAAAGAAAAAGGTCTGGTACGATTGGAAGGAAAAGAATATGTGGTAAAAGACGGAGATGTAATTTTATTCCGTTTCAATGTATAAATATGTTACTGCCGCCGGCATGAAACCGGCGGTTTTTTTATGCAAATTCTGATAAATTTTGTCAAAATGTTAATTGCTCTTGTAAACTCTTTTTCTTATGTTATAATATGACATGGCTCTGAAATGACAGACAGAATACGAAACACAACAGAATAATAAAGGGAGTTACCGCACAGATGAAAACATTAATAAAAGCAGTAATTGCAGGGATCGCTATCAGCACGGGGGGCATCATTTATTTAACCCTGGAGAACCATATTGCAGGTTCTTTCTTATTTACCATCGGGTTATTTACCATATACACCTTTGGCTTCTATCTATTTACAGGCAAGGTATGCTACATTGTGGATGAAAAACCTTCCTATCTCCTCACTGTTCTCCTGGTGTACATAGGTAATTTTATGGGAACCACAGGAATGGGAACCATATTCAGACATACAAAACTCTCCAAGTTAACAGCCCACGCTGCAGATATTGTCAGCATAAAGCTTTCGGACACCTTATTCAGCACCTTTATCATGGCCATTTTATGCGGCGTGATGATGTGCATTGCAGTTATCGGTTTTCAAACCATTAAGGATGGAGTCGGAAAATATTTTGCTCTTGTTCTTCCAGTCATGGTATTCATCCTTTCCGGATATGAGCACAGTATTGCAGATATGTTCTATTTCACCATGGCAGGTGCCTGGAGTGCCAGGGCATTCTTATATATTCTGGTGATATCTGCCGGAAACTTAACAGGCGGCTGTCTGATTCCCATGGCAAAGAAATATTTAAAAGAGGAGGGATCACCTGCACATTCCTAACAGGTATGATTCCCATAGAAATAAGGGCAGAAATCCACATTGTATGGATTTCTGCCCTTGTTTTATTATATAAAGCTGCTGATCAGGTCCTTAATAACCTGATCTTGTGTTTCTCGTTTTATCAGGGGAGTGCCGTCATTTAAAATTCCGGTTTTCCTGTGAAAATCCAGCTTATCTTCCCGATACAGAATGCCGGTTGGGATTTTTTCACTTACTTCCATTGACATTCTGATGGCTTCCAGCCGATTGGTGGGGTCATAGTCATCTCCAAGCGGTGCTGCCATATTCTTATAGTAAGCAAAAGTATTTACTTTATTGAAGGTGATGCATGGCTGAAGAATATCCACGAAGGCATAACCCGGATAAAGGATTGCTTCCTTCATAATACTTACCAACTGCTTTGAATCACCGCTGAATCCCCTGGCTACAAATCCCGCACCGGAAGCAATTGCCAGAAGTACTGGATTTAAAGGCGTATTTAAGTTGCCCTCGGTCTGAACTCCTGTAACTAAACCTTCCCCGCTGGTGGGTGATGCCTGCCCTTTGGTCAGACCATAGATCTGATTGTCATGAACAAAATGAGCAATATTTACATTTCTTCTTATATTGTGAATAAAATGATTGCCACCTTCGCCGTAAGAATCACCGTCTCCGGAATTTACTATAACAGTAAGCTCCTCATTGGCGATTTTAGCGGCAACTGCGGCCGGAAGCGCCCTTCCATGAAGTCCGCAGAAGCTGTTGGCGTTTAAATACTGGGGCGTCTTCGCCGCCTGGCCGATTCCTCCGACCATTAATACTTTATTTGGTTCAATGCCCAGTTCCTCCAGCGCTGTTTTCAGACTGTTTAAAATGGAAAAGTTTCCGCATCCCGGACACCATGCTGTTTCATAAGTTTTGAATTTATCCATTTACCTGAAACCTCCTTCCAGCACTTTTTTTGTAATTTCTTCACCTGATATCTGCCTGCCATCATATTTTAAAATACTCTTATGACATTGGATTCCTGTCTGCTCTCTGATAAGGGAAGCCAGCTGGCCTGTGGCATTTTGTTCTACGTTGATTAACGTCCTGCCTTTCGCATAAAATTTTAATTTCTCCTGAGGAAGGGGATAAATATCTCCAAACACCAGGGCGCCATAGCTTCCTTTCCCATTCTTATTTAAAAGAGAGACAGCCTCTTTGATGGGGCCGTAAGCAGAACCCCAGCCAAGTAAAAGCGTTTCACATTGCTCCTCTCCCATAAACTCTGGTTCTGACAGTTCTTCTATCAGACCCTTTAATTTTCTCATTCGCTTATCCACCATCTGGATTCTGACCTCTGCAGATTCCGTGATCCAGCCTCTTTCATCATGTTCATCGCTGTCAGCAGCAACAATATGGTCTGTAAGTCCGGGAATAAGCCTGGGGGATATTCCATCTTCCGTTATCCTGTAACGCAGATACTCTCCTTCTGCCTCCTTTGCATGACTGACTTGTTTCAGTCCCGATATGTCAATGGGCTTCACACAGGCTGTTGAATCTCCAAGATACTGGTCACTGAGCAGTATGACAGGGATCTGGTATTTTTCTGCCAGATTAAGAGCCCGGAATGTCTGGTAAAAAGCATCCTCCTGATTTCTTAAAGCTATCACAAGTCTGGGGAACTCTCCTTGGGATGCGGAAATAACAAATTTTAAATCACTTTGCTCTGTACGGGTGGGCAGACCGGTCGCCGGACCAGGCCTTTGCACATCTACGGCTACAAGGGGAATCTCTGCAATGCCGGAGAATCCAAGCGCCTCCACCTTTAAGCAGAAACCGCCTCCGCTGGTTCCTGTCATAGCCCTTGCACCGGCAAAGGAAGCACCCAGTGCCATGTTCACAGCAGCAATCTCATCTTCTGCCTGTTCCACCACGATTCCTGCCTTATGTCCTACAGAGGCCAGATATTCTAAAACTGCCGTAGAGGGAGACATTGGATAGGCAGAATAGAATTTAAGCCCTCCTGCCACTGCTCCAAGCCCCAAAGCCTCACTGCCTGAAATAAGCATGTAATCTTTATAACCGCCTTCCAGATGGGTAAATTTTGCTTCTACGGCAGAGTATCCAGCTTGGGCTGCATTTAAATTAACCTCAAGAATTTCCTTTTTCATGACATCAGCCATAATTTCCTCAACATAGGTAAATGGCTCACCGAAAAGCTTTAATATCACTCCTACTGCCACACTTGCAGAAGCTTTTCCATTCCCAAGCTCTTTTGCAATTTTGTTCATCGGAAGTTTTATTACTCTGGAGTCTGTATCCGGATAATCAAAACTGCTGTCACACAAGATAAATCCTTCTTCTTTCAATTCATGTTTATGTAAATCAATGGTTTCTTCATTCAAAGCAATGATTCCATCTAAACAGTAACTGTGAGAGGTTATGACCTCCGTCCCAAAGCGCAGAAGGGAAAAGTTATGGCCTCCCCGTACCCGTGACATGAAATCTCTGGTTGTATAGATATAATAGCCGGAATGCTTCAGTAGTTTTTCTAAAATTGAGACTGTGGTATCGATGCCTTGACCTGCAGCGCCACCAATCAAAATATTATACATAGGTTTTCCTCCTTTTATTTTTTACTAATTATAACTTATCGTAAGGTTTTTTTCAATATTAATGTTGTATATTAAATATTGTTGTATATTTTTGTCGTTAAAACAGTTATATCAGTTAATTATATATTATAAATTTATGGTATAATATAGACAGAATATTATTTATAAGACAAAATTATGCCAAATTCAAAGCTGTTTTTAATAGGAGGAGCTTTAAATCTTATCACTCTATCTGTATTAAAAAAAGAGAGGCAAACACTGCCTCTCTTCCTTCTTATTATACCAGATTTGTATAGCCCATAAGGCTGATATCCACTTCTTTCGCTACTTCACGGCCTTCTCTGATTGCCCATACCACAAGGGACTGGCCTCTGTGCATATCTCCTGCCACGAAAACCTTATCCACATTGGTTTTGTATCTGCCTGCTTCAGTTTCAACATTACTTCTGCCGTTTAACTTCACACCGAAGGCATCTGCAACATAATTCTGGGCGCCTAAGAAACCGGCTGCTATCAGTACTAAATCAGCAGGAACTTCTTTTTCACTGCCTGCTACCGGCTCCATACTTACCCGTCCGGTTTTCTCATCCTTTTTCGGCTCAAGACTCATTAAAACTGCTTTCACCAGCTTGCCGGTTTTATCTTTTATAAATTCCTTCACAGTCGTCTGATATACTCTTGGGTCTTTGCCAAATACAGAGATTGCCTCTTCCTGACCGTAATCAGTTTTCAGCACTTTTGGCCATTCCGGCCAGGAGTTATCCTCTGTCCTTGTTTCTGGAAGCTTTGGCATCATCTCAAGCTGGGTAACAGAGGCACAGCCATGGCGCAGTGACGTACCAACACAGTCATTACCCGTATCTCCGCCGCCGATTACAATCACATGTTTTCCCTTTGCCGATAGATACTGATTATCCTGCAGGTCAGAATTTAACAGGCTTTTTGTTGTGGATTTCAAGAAATCAACTGCAAAATAGATTCCCTGTGCATCTCTTCCAGGCACATTTAAATCCCTGGGATTTGATGCTCCGCACGCAAGGATAATACGGTCATACTCCTTTAAAAGGTCTTTCGCCTTCTGATTCTTTCCAACGTCAGCATTGGTAAGAAACTCGATTCCTTCTGCTTTCATGATCTCAACTTTTCGGTCAATCACATGCTTTTCCAGCTTCATATTGGGAATTCCATACATCAGAAGTCCGCCTGCACGGTCTTCCCGCTCCAGGACAGTTACGCTATGTCCCCGTTTATTTAACTGATCCGCAGCTGCCAGGCCGGCAGGACCGGAACCAATGACTGCAACCTTCTTTCCAGTACGGATTTTAGGAGGTCTTGGTCCTGCAATTCCGGAAGCATAGGCACGTTCAACAATGGCATACTCATTTTCCTTAATAGCAACCGGGTCACCGTTTAATCCGCAGGTGCATGCAGCTTCACATGGAGCCGGGCAGACCCGGGCAGTAAATTCCGGAAAGCTGTTGGTTTTTTTCAAACGGTTATATGCCTGCTGCCAGGTACCGGAATAGACAAGATCATTCCATTCCGGTATTAAATTGTTTAAGGGACAGCCAGAAACCATTCCATTTAAAATAACTCCTGACTGGCAAAATGGTACCCCGCAGTCCATACACCGCGCACCCTGGCATTTTTGTTCTTTTTCAGAAAGGGGAAGATGGAACTCGTTATAATTTTTCAAACGGGTCTTGGGATCTACCGTTCTTCCTGTTTCTCTTTTATATTCTAAAAATCCTGTTGGCTTACCCATTTTCGCTCCTCCTTACTTCTTTGTATTGGCATAAAATGCTTCAATCTGTGCCTGCTCGCTGCTTAAACCCTTTTCTTCCATCTGAACAATGGTATTCATCATGCGTCTGTAGTCATGAGGCATGATTTTCTTGAATTTAGGCAGATATTCTCCAAAGTTGTCGAGGATTTCCTTGCCCTTTGCGGAGTTGGTATAAGCCACATGTTCCTTGATCATATCCTTTAATTCCAAAACATCGTATTTGTTGGTAACTTCTTCAAAAGAAACCATTTCCTTATTGAGGCGTTTGTATAAATCTCTCTTTTCATCTAATACGTAAGCGATACCGCCGCTCATACCTGCCGCAAAATTCTTGCCAGTCGATCCTAGTACTACCACGCGGCCGCCTGTCATGTATTCACATCCATGGTCACCAACACCTTCTACCACTGCTGTTGCTCCAGAGTTTCGAACACAGAACCGTTCTCCTGCTACGCCGCAGATAAAGGCTTTTCCGCTGGTTGCGCCGTAAAGAGCCACATTACCGATGACAATATTCTCTTCCGGCTTAAACTTAATTCCCTGAGGAGGATAAACCACCAGCTTTCCGCCGGATAGTCCCTTGCCAAAGTAATCGTTGCTGTCACCAATCAGTTCCAGAGTCAGACCCTTTGGAATAAATGCGCCAAAACTCTGACCGCCGCTTCCTGTACAGCTAATGGTAAAGGTATCCTCTGCCAGTCCTTCCGGATACAGTCTGGTTATCTCTGACCCGAATATGGTACCCAGTGCACGGTCGGTATTGGAAACATCAATCTGAAGTCCCTTCTTCTGACCAGCAGTGAGAGCCTGCCTTAATTTCTTTAAAATAATCTTCTCGTCAATGGTTTTATCCAGTTCGAAGTCATAAACCAGCTTTTTGTCGTAGCCTGCTACTTTTCCGCCCACATATGGGTTGCCTAAAATTGCAGAGAAATCTACTTTCTTTGCTCTTTCATTGGAAATCTGATCTTTTTTCTTTAAAAGATCGGTTCTTCCAACCAGCTCATCCACTGTGCGGACTCCAAGCTTTGCCATATATTCCCGAAGCTCTCTTGCAATAAAGTACATGAAATTCACTACATATTCCGGTTTTCCCTTAAAGCGCTTGCGAAGTTCCGGATTTTGAGTGGCAACTCCAACCGGGCAGGTATCTAAGTTGCAGACTCTCATCATGACGCAGCCCAGGGTTACAAGAGGCGCTGTTGCAAAGCCAAATTCCTCAGCTCCAAGCATACAGGCAATGGCCACATCCCGTCCAGTCATGAGTTTTCCGTCTGTTTCCAGAATTACTTTATCACGAAGTCCGTTCATAATCAGGGTCTGATGAGCTTCCGCCACGCCAAGTTCCCATGGAAGTCCTGCATTATAGATGGAGTTTCTGGGTGCTGCACCGGTTCCTCCGTCAAATGAGGAGATTAAAATAACCTGGGCACCTGCTTTGGCAACACCAGCAGCTACCGTTCCCACTCCTGCTTCGGAAACCAGCTTAACGGAAATTCTGGCACTGGTATTGGAATTTTTCAAATCGTAAATCAGCTGGGCAAGATCCTCGATGGAATAAATATCATGATGAGGTGGCGGAGAGATTAATCCCACTCCAGTTGTGGAATGTCTTGTTTTGGCCACCCATGGATATACTTTCTGTCCCGGGAGCTGGCCGCCCTCTCCTGGCTTTGCACCCTGCGCCATTTTAATCTGAATCTCTTTTGCACTGACTAAGTATCTGGAAGTCACGCCAAAACGTCCGGAAGCAACCTGCTTGATAGCAGAACAACGGTTAACTCCATCTGGTCCTGTTGTCAGACGCTCCAGGCTTTCACCGCCCTCTCCGCTGTTTGATTTTCCGTGAATCCGGTTCATGGCAATGGCGAGAGCCTCGTGAGCCTCCTGTGAAATGGAACCATAAGACATGGCACCTGTCTTAAAACGTTTTACAATGGATTCCACACTTTCCACTTCTTCAACCGGAACTTCTTTGGTCTTTGCGTAATCGAAGTCTAAAAGACTTCTTAAATTGACCATCTGGCCTTCTTCCGTTAACGCGTGTGAATACTCCTTAAATGTCTCATAACTGCCTGTTCTGGTAGCCTGCTGAAGCAGATGAATGGTACGTGGATTGTAAAGGTGCTCTTCCTGTCCCGCTCTTTCTTTATGGCTTCCCACGCTGTCTAAAGTTAAGTCCACATCAAGACCAAGGGGATCAAAAGCTGCGGAGTGAAGTGTATCCACGTCATTGGCAATATCCTCTAAGTTGATACCTTCCACCCGGCTTACTGTATCGGTAAAATACGTATCTACCACTTTCTTTGAAATACCAATGGCTTCAAATATCTGCGCTCCCTGATAGGACTGCACAGTGGAAATACCCATTTTAGAAGCAATTTTAACAATGCCATGTAAAACGGCAGAGTTATAATCCTCCACGGCTGCGTAATAGTCCTTATCAAGCATGCCATTTTCAATTAAATTATGAATGGATTCCTGAGCCAGATACGGATTGATTGCACAGGCTCCATATCCTAAGAGTGTTGCAAAATGATGAACTTCCCTTGGCTCTCCGCTCTCTAATATAAGGGCAACTGAGGTTCTTTTCTTGGTTTTTACCAGATGCTGCTGAAGTGCAGAAACTGCCAGTAAAGAAGGAATGGGCACGTGGTTTTCATCAATATCACGGTCTGATAAAATAATGATATTAGCGCCATCCCGATGAGCTCTGTCTGCCTCTAAAAACAATCTGTCAATGGCTTTTTCCAATGAAGTGTTCTTATAATAGGTAATGGGAATCACTTCTACCTTAAATCCCGGTCTCTTCATATGTTTGATCTTCAGTAGATCCGTACAGGTAAGAATGGGATTATTCACTTTTAAGATCTTGCAGTTTTCTGCTTCTTCTTTTAAAATATTACCCTCTTCTCCCACATAAACCGTAGTGGAAGTAACGATCTCCTCACGAATGGAGTCAATGGGCGGATTGGTTACCTGGGCAAACAGCTGCTTAAAGTAGTTAAAAAGCGGTTGATGCTTCTTGCTTAATACAGCAAGCGGGCTGTCTGCACCCATGGCTGAAACTGCTTCCGCTCCGTTTAATGCCATTGGCAGGATCATGGTTTTATACTCTTCGTACGTATAACCATAGGTTTTCTGCATTTTAGCCCGGTCCGCCCTGGTCATGGCAGGAACGCCTTTATTGGGGATAGGGAGATCCTTTAATTCAATTAAATTGGAATCCAGCCATTCACCGTAAGGCTTTCTCTGGGCATAAGTTTCTTTTAATTCTTCATCGGTAATCAGGCATCCCTTTACCGTATCGATTAAAAGCATCTTTCCGGGGCGAAGTCGTTCCTTTTTCACCACATGGCTCTGCTCGATGTCAATTGCGCCAACCTCAGATGCCAGAATCATATGATCATCATCGGTTATATAATATCTGGAAGGTCTGAGACCATTCCGGTCTAACACAGCTCCTACCAAATCACCGTCACTGAACACGATGGAAGCCGGTCCATCCCATGGTTCCATCATCGTTGCATAGTAACGGTAGAAATCCCGGATCTCCTGAGGCATGGATTTATCATGCTCCCATGGTGCAGGAATGGTTACCATTACTGCCAGAGGTAAATCCATACCGCTCATCATCATAAACTCCAGGGCATTGTCAAGCATGGCAGAGTCAGAGCCTTCCTGATTAATAATAGGAAGAACCTTATGCATATCGCTGCTGAAATACTCCGATTCCATGTTTTCTTCTCTGGCCATCATCTTATCCACATTACCGCGAATGGTGTTGATCTCGCCGTTATGTACGATGAGACGATTTGGATGAGCTCTCATCCAGCTTGGATTGGTATTGGTACTGAAACGGGAATGAACCACTGCAATCGCTGATTCATAATCTTTATCCTGAAGATCTGTAAAGAACTGTCTTAATTCCTTTACAAGAAACATTCCTTTATATACAATTGTCCTGCTGCTTAAAGAAACCACATAGGTATTATCATTGCTCTGTTCAAAAATTCGTCTGGATACATAAAGTTTCCGGTCAAAATCCAGGCCTTTCTTCACATCAGAAGGCTTTTTAATAAAAGCCTGAGCGATATAAGGCATACGCTCCACTGCTTTGGCGCCAATCAGTTCCGGATGAATGGGTACATCTCTCCAGCCCAGAAATTCAAGACCTTCCTTCTGTACAATAATCTCAAACATCTTTTTTGCCTGGTTTCTAGCAAGCTCATCCTGGGGGAAGAAAAACATGCCCACACCGTATTCTCTCTCTTCACCAATCCCGATGTTTAATGGTCTGGTCACTTTCTTAAAGAATTTGTGAGAGATCTGAAGCATAATACCAACACCGTCTCCAGTCTTGCCATCTGCATCTTTTCCTGCCCTGTGTTCTAAATTTTCCACGATATGAAGAGCTTGCTCCACTGTCTTATGGGTCTTTATCCCTTTCATATTTGCCACTGCACCGATACCGCAGTTATCATGCTCGAAGCGGGGATCATAAAGTCCCGGAGTACCTGTTTTATTAGGGGATTGTAAACTCTTATCCATAATCTCTTCCTTTCCTGACTGCTCCTCTGCTTTGAGGTGCTAAAGTGTAACAGTAATTTTAGTTGATAATACTACATTTTTCGCACTTTGTAAATGTGTTTTATTTTTATATTGTCAGATAATTTGAATATTTAAATTATAAAATATAATTGTCTGTATTTTGATAACATATGTAATAATATTTTATCCGAACGGTACAATTAACGTTGATTTTTCCTTTGATGGTATAAATTTCTAATTTATTTAAGTCATAGCTTATTATTATTAAGTGCATATTTTTTTCATTAAGCATCCAACTGGAAATTACCATAGTTTCCTATATTTTTATAACAGTTTCAGGAATCATAGGAAGATATATAAATTGCTGTAAATAAAAAAAGACCCGGAATCAGCATCGATCCAGGGCCTTTCACTGTTGAATTTTATACGATAAACAGATACGGATTACATCTCGCCAAGACCGCTCTCAATTGCTTCGGTCATGGTTTTCATTGCCGCCTCTTCGTCCTCGCCGTCGCAGATCACATTGATCATAGCGCCGCATTTGATTCCGGCTGCCATTACGTTTAATACGCTCTTGGCAACAATCCTCTTCTCTCCGTATTCAATAATTATATCAGATTTAAATTTCATAGCTGTCTGAGACAGAACGCCTGCCGGTCTTAAATGAAGTCCGGATGGATTTACAACAGTCAGTGATTTTGTTAACATATAATTCACTCCTTTATCCTCAAATTTTTATACTCCACGCTGTTAATTTTATTACAATATCCATTTTGTGTCAAGCCAAACACACCATGTCTTTGAGATATTTCCAAAGTAAGGTCACAGTTGGCAGGAAGATTCTTTTGTCTGTCTCTCTCTTTGTGAAAATACACAGCCACAATAGTCCTGCCTGTAAAGATCATGCTCCTTTGACAGTTCCACAGATCGTTTATACCCGTTTTTCTTTTTAAAATCAGAAGGAAGATAAGCCACCCGGTATTCTCTCCCCAGTTTTTCACCTATTTCATTCAGCTTATCTGCATTTTTAAGAGGGCTGATGGACAAGGTGGTTGTAAAGTAATCAAATCTGCCCGCCTGGGCGATCTTAGCGGCCTCCTGAAGACGGAGCTCATAACAGTGAAAGCATCGTATTCCGCCTTCAGGCTCTTTCTCAAGACCTTCCACAATCCGGTAAAACTCCTGAGGTTCATACGCGCCGGTCTGTAAGGTAACCGGATGAACAAAATTCATCTCCTGAATCAGCCGGTCCTGTTCCTCCACACGTCTTATATATTCCAGTGGAGGATATATATTGGGATTGTAAAAATAAACAGTAATATCAAAATATTGGGACAAATACTCCAGTACATAACTGCTGCATGGAGCGCAGCAGCTATGTATCAGAAGTTTGGGAACTTTATTTAGTACTTTTATTTCTTCAATAATCTGATCCAATTCCTTCTGATAATTTCTTGGGTTCATGATGTCTTCCTCCCTGCCGTCTTCAGAAATGACAAAAAGGCGCAGATAAATACCAGCCGCGCCTTTTATTTGTCTTATAAGAAATCTCTGATTCGCTTGCTGCGAACTGGATTTCTCAGCTTTCTAAGTGCTTTCGCCTCAATCTGCCTGATGCGTTCGCGGGTAACATTAAATTCTTTTCCCACTTCTTCCAATGTGCGCGGATGTCCGTCTTCCAAACCGAACCTCAATACAATTACCTGACGTTCTCTTTCCTTTAAATCACCTAAAAGCGCGTCGATATGTTCTCTTAACATAACAGACTCAACGTTGCCTTCCGGTGTTACCACATTATTATCAGCCACAAAATCGCCTAAATTAGAATCATCTTCCTCACCAATGGGAGTCTCTAAGGATGCCGGCTCTCTGGCAATCTGCATGATCTCCATAACCTTGTCCTCAGACATATCAAGCGCTTCTGCAAGTTCTGCAACAGAAGGCTCATATCCCAGTTCCAGGGTTAATTTTCTCTGCATCTTGGACATCTTATTAATCGTCTCTACCATATGCACAGGAACCCGGATTGTTCTTGCCTGATCTGCCAAAGCACGGGTTACAGACTGACGAATCCACCAAGTAGCATATGTACTTAATTTATAGCCTTTGGTATAATCAAATTTTTCAACACCTTTAATCAGACCTAAATTCCCTTCCTGTACCAGATCAAGGAAACTCATACCACGGCCTGTATAACGCTTCGCAATGCTGACAACAAGACGCAGATTGGCCTCAATCAGACGTTCCTTGGCATCACCGTCACCATCCGCTTTTCTCTTAGCAAGACGCAGTTCTTCCTCTGCGTTTAAGAGCGGTACAGTGCCGATTTCTTTTAAATACATGCGGACAGGGTCTTCTGTGCCGATGCCTTCCAATAAATCAATGGCGTCTAAATCAATATCCTCTTCATCAACATCTTTAACAAAACCGTCGTCAAGATCATCATCGAGGAGCAAGTCATCTGACATGAGCACATCATCAGTTAAAGTGGAATCATCCATGACCGGGATCACGTCAACGCCGCGATTCTCCAGGTACGTATAAATCTGATCCATCTGCTCTGCAGTCAGTTCTTCTCCTATAAAGAAGTTATTAATCTCTGTAACGTCCAAAGCATTATGCTTTGTTTTTGCAAGTTCGACTAGTTTACCCAGCTTATCTAAAAAATTATCTTTTTCCACTTAATAACGTCCTTTCGCTAAGAAGTATACATAAAGCCCACACAACTTTTCATTATATACTACCAGACCCCATATTTCAACATATTTCTTCTGAAAAAGCAGTTTTATTGTTATTTCTGCTGTTTTCTCATAATATGGATTTTCTTTTCCAAGTTTGTGATCGAGACTTCTCTTTTCGCACCCCCGAATTCTCCGTCAAGCACCCAGTCTATCGGTTCATCGGAGATGAGTTTCAAGGACCGTGTCCGAAATTTATGGACATATTCGTTGGGTTCTTCTTTTAAAAACATATAATTAATGATATTGGTAAAATCAAGAGCAGTTTTAGGTGACCGTATTAAAAGGACTTCAAATTCGCCATCGTCAAGAGCCACATCCTGAGTGACAAGACCTTTAAAGCCTCCCACACTGATGGTATTGGTAATCATGCCAAAAATGAATTCTCCTTCCAGCGTAAGCTCATCACATTCAACCCGCATGGAGTAGGATTTAATAGAGGTCAGGCTTTTCATTCCTTCAATCATATAAGCCTGATGACCCAGAACATTTTTCTTATCCTGGGGAGTCAGATAGGAAACCTCTGTAAAGGCTCCGAAGGCAGCGATGTAAATAAAGTACTGATCTTCACAAAAGCCGCCGATATCAATAGGACAGGATTGTCCGGATACAGCAGCATCCGCTGCTTTTAGCATATCCTTGGAGATCTTTAAACTGGAGGCAAAATCATTGGTAGAGCCTGCAGGAATATAGCCAAGTTCCGGATATTGGGAAAGCTTCATAAGGCCGCTGATGGTCTCGTTTAACGTTCCGTCTCCACCACTGCATACAACCAGATCCTTGTTTTTCCCATAGCGGTAAGCTGCTTCCCTGGCATCTCCCTGACGCTGTGTTACATGAACTGTCAGTTCATAACCGGCTTTCGTAAAAATATCCAGAATATCCACCAGCTTATTTCTGATCTGACCCTTTCCGGAACGCGGATTAAATATAAAAAGCATCTTCTTCATTATTATCACCTAATCAACTTTGTATACGCCTTAAATGCCCCAGGCAGGGAATAAGTTTTTTTTATTTCTTCGGGAGTGACCCACAGATAGTCACCTTCTGGTACTTCAGTCAGTTCCACCCGGTAACCAGTCATATGCCATTCCACATGGCTGAAAATATGCTTTGCTTCAGGAAGAGGCGTAATCTTTACCTCTTTCACGCCAAGTATTTCCTTTATCTGTTCCTGGGGAATCCTTCCTTCAAGTCCCGGCAGCTCATATAATGAAGCCAGAAGTCCTGTGTTACCTCTTTTGCGGATCGCCACGCGTTCGTCCTTCGTCAGAATAAGAATAGTTCTCTGCTCTGTTCTTCGTTCCTTTTTAGGAGCTTTTACAGGTATGACTCCTGTAAGATCCTTCTGCCTGGCTACGCATAAGGAAAAAAGAGGACAGCTGTCACAAAGGGGAGCGCCATTTGGCACACACACAATGGCTCCAACCTCAATAAGCGCCTGATTATAGGATCCTGGATCTTCTTTTGGCATAACGCCTTTTATCAGCTCTTCCATATCCTTTTTTACAGACTGCTTTGTAATATCCTCCATACTTCCGGTCAGCCTTGATATGACTCGAAGTACATTGCCATCTACGGCAGGAACTGGGATCTGAAAAGCGATGGAGGCAATGGCTCCGGCTGTATAGGAACCGATCCCTGGAAGTGCTTTAAGCTCCTCATAGGATGACGGAAGCTTTCCTCCGTACTTCTCTACAAGAAGCTCAGCCGCTTTTTTTAAATTCCTTGCTCTGCTGTAATAGCCCAATCCTTCCCAAAGCTTTAAAAGACGGTCTTCTGACACTTCCCCCAGCGCTTCCACTCCGGGTAAAGCTTCCATAAAACGGTCGAAATAGGGTTTCACCGCTTCCACTCTCGTCTGCTGAAGCATGATCTCCGATATCCAGACACGATATGGTTCTGGATTTTCCCGCCATGGAAGAATCCTTCTGTGCTGATGATACCAGCTTAACAGGGGGCGGCCGGCTGCACTCAGACGTTCTTCCTTGTCCATAGCCTGACTGGCCGGCTCTAATACCTGTAATTTATCATAGAGGGAATGATTCATTATACATATCCATAAATTCCCCGGACAGACACTTCACCTGAAATCACATGTCTGACCTCTCCATCCGGCATCTCTACAAGGAGTTCTCCTTTTTCATTAATTCCCAAAGCTCTCCCTTTGTATTCACCTGATGGTTCAAGAATTCTTACTTCCTTTCCTGCATTGACCATATTCTTATTATAGACACTTATCAGCCGGGATAAATCACCCTGGCTGATAAATTCTTCGTAATAATGCTCAAATGCTTCTAAAACTGCTGCAATCAGCTGACTTCTGACTACTTTCCCTCCCGTTTCGAGAAACAGGGAGGTTGCCATGTCACGGACTTCCAGGGGAAACTCTTCCAGGTTAACATTGATTCCGATTCCAACTACCACGTAATGGATGCCTTCCAGCTCCGCACTCATCTCAGTTAAGATACCGCAGAGTTTCTTCCCGTTTGAAACGATGTCGTTGGGCCACTTGATTACCGGAGAAAGCCCGGTTACGGACTCAATACCGTCTCGAACAGCCAATGCAGCTACAAGAGTCAGCATGGAGGCTTTTGCAGGAAGAATATCGGGTCTTAAGATCAGACTCATAAATATATTCTTTCCCGGAGGAGATACCCAGCTTCTGCCTCTTCTGCCTCTCCCTGCTTCCTGGGCATCTGCAGCCACAAGAGTCTCGCTTCCTGCACCTTCCTCTGCCAGGCGCCTGGCTCTTAGGTTGGTAGAGTCAATGGATTCATGAAAATCCACAACCCTGCCAAATTGTCCTCTGATGCAGCTTTCAATCTCTGTTTTCGTCATTATATCACAGGATTCGAGTAAATGGTATCCTTTATTTCGCACTGCTTCGATTTGATATCCTTCTTCCTGAAGCTGACGGATCACTTTCCATACAGCCGTCCTGGAAACATGAAAGCGCTGGCATATTTCCTGACCTGAGATATATTCATCACTTTCCTTTAAAAGTTTTAAAATCTCGGTTTTCAAGTGATCACCCCCACCAGATGCTTACCGCACTGATCACTGCAAGGGCAAACAGCAGACACCCTGCAATGACTGAGGCGATGCCAGCCGCTTTTTTCCTTTTTTCCCTGCCGCTGAGCCTGATTCTGTAAATTCCGTTTATAAAGTTCAAAGCTCCTGCCAGAAAAAATATAACCGGGAACATCAGCATATTGTCTTCCGGATTCAAAAAAGAAATAACCGCCAGTACCACAATTAAGATTCCAACCACAATGTGTACAAGATCCACCATCATGGAAGCATTTCTCAAATTTTTTCCTCGTTCCTGTAAATACATCTCTATTCTCCTAACGTCGCCACCATCACTGCCTTAATGGTATGCATTCTGTTTTCCGCTTCATCAAATACTACCGATACGCCGGATTCAAAGACATCCTCTGTCACTTCGTTGCCTTTTACCGCCGGCAGGCAATGCATAAATATAGTAGTATCCTTGCCTGTTTTATTCATCAGTTCCTGATTCACCTGATATGGTTTTAAAAGTGCAACACGCTCTGCCGCCTTTTCTTCCTCTCCCATGGAGCACCATACATCGGTGTAAATAACATCTGCATCTTTTACCTTTTCACAGTCTTCTGTTAAAGTAATGGTGCTTCCGCTTAAATCTGCATATCCCTGGCAAAGTTCCACCAGTTCCTTGTTTGGCCACAGGCATTCCGGTGCAAGAATGGTAAAATGAACTCCCATCTTACTCATACCGATCATCAGGCTGTTGGCCATATTATTACGTCCGTCCCCTGCATAAACAAACTTCAGTCCTTTTAAGTATCCAAAATGCTCCCTGATGGTGAGAAGATCTGCAAGAATCTGAGTGGGGTGATAATCCTCTGTCAGACCGTTCCAAACCGGAACACCTGCATATTCAGCCAGAGCTTCCACTGTTTTGTGTTTAAAGCCCCTGAATTCAATGCCGTCAAACATACGGCCCAGGACCCTGGCTGTATCCTCCACGCTTTCCTTATGGCCCAGCTGTATATCATCTTTCCCCAGATATTCCGGATGAGCTCCTTCATCTACAGCAGCTACTACAAATGCACACCTGGTACGGGTGGATGGCTTTTCAAAAATAAGAGCAATATTCTTCCCTTTTAAAGAGTCTCCTGTGATTCCCTGCTTTTTCTTAGCCTTTAAATCTGCAGACAAATCCAGTAAGTACTGAATCTCTTCTGGTGTATAATCCTTTAATGTAATAAAATTTCTTCCCTTCAGATTCATATGATTTCCTCCGTTAACTGTATTTTTATTCATTATTATAGTATATCATGTATATTCATGCAAGCTATATTTTTAAAAATACAAATTTACTAAAAGGAAGCCCCTTCTCCCAGGGAATGGATCTTTTTTCGGATTTCAAAAAGAAGTGCTTCTACGGTATAGATCCGGAAACGTTTCACTTTTAACCGCTTTGCCAGGTCTTCTAAAAGGCCAAGGTACATATCCTTGTAATCCCAGCCTTCTTTCAGTTTAAAATCCAAAGCAAGCTTGGGAAAAAGCGTCTCTGTAAATACCCGGTATCCACTGAGTGCCTCCAATCCCTCCTCACCGATCATATCCTTCATATACAGTTTTAAAAGTTCCATCTCTGACATCATCTTATCAAAATAATAAGGTTCTGTCTTTGGTGCGTCAATATAATAGATCCGCCCGGAAAGGTCATATAAGAACCGCATGGCGTCGTAATAGCCCAGTGTTAAATTCTTTCTGGCCTGTTTCTTATCAAATTCCAGAATTCCGCCAAGATCCTGTCTGGGAGCGATATGGTAGACTTTGGTTCCATCTGGTATCTTCACCACCCGTTCCTTATCAACACCCCAGCCATAAATCCGGATTACAATAATGTCCTCATAACCATGATCAATAAGCACATCTAAGGGGACATTGTTAAATCCACCCCCATCCATATACCGTTTACCACCAAGCTTTTCATTTTTGAAAGCGAGAAAATAAGCACTTGCCAAAAGCATATCCTTAACTGTGCCCATTTCCCCCTTTCTTAAATCCACCACCAGCTCTTTCCGGTCGGAAACAGAATAAGTGACAGAATAAAGTTCTCTTTCAGAATTAACAATTTTCCCTTCATCCCCAACCACATTGGCAATCAGATCCTTCAGGGGAGTAATGTCAAATCCGCCGTCTTTAACAAGCTGGAAACCTTTGGCTATTAATTCCTGTAAATTCAGAGATTTAAAATCCTTCTTTTTCAGAGCTTCCATGGTTTCGTTGCTGACCGACATTACCTGAGAGTAATCAATGTTCTTCCAGATCTCCTCTGCCCGGTCTAAGTCATCCATGCAGATTAAGGCGCCGTTTAAAGATCCAACAGACGCACCTGCAATCCCTTTTATTTTTACTCCAGCTTCCCGAAGTGCTTTCCATGCCCCGATCTGGTACGCACCCTTGGCGCCTCCGCCTTCTAAAACAAGCCCGTATTCCCGGTTCAAATCAAGTTTAAGCTCCATAAAGACCTCCAAAGTTCCGTCTTTGTCTGCAAAAACCGCAGCAAGAAGTCATAAGACATCTGCTGCGGTTAACTCATTCTTTGGGTATCTCCGTAATAGAGGAAACAAGTCCTGCCAATCCCTGAATCTCAGACGGTATGATAATTTTAGTTGCCTTACCGTCAGCTGCAGCCTTAAACGCTTCCAGGCTTTTTATAACAAGAACCGCCTGGTCCGCTCCAGCCTCCTTTAACATACGGATACCATCCGCATTCGCCTGCTGAATCTTTAATGTTGCTTCCGCCTCACCCTCTGATTCACGGATTCTCTTTTCCTTTTCGGCTTCTGCCCGAAGGATTGCAGCCTGTTTTTCAGCTTGAGCATCAAGAATCACGGATTCTTTTTTACCTTCTGCTACAAGAATTGTTGACGTCTTTTCTCCTTCTGCCCTTAAGATTGATTCCCGTCGTTCACGTTCCGCCTTCATCTGCTTTTCCATAGCATCCTGAATAGCTGCCGGTGGCATAATATTTTTCAGTTCTACACGGTTTACCTTGATTCCCCAAGGATCTGTCGCGATATCCAGAGTTTCTCTCATCTTCGCATTAATGGTCTCTCTGGAAGTAAGCGTCTGGTCAAGCTCTAAATCACCGATGATATTACGAAGAGATGTTGCTGTTAAATTCTCAATTGCCATAAGTGGGTTTTCCACACCATAAGCATAAAGCTTTGCATCTGTGATCTGAAAGAACAAGACTGTGTCAATCCTCATGGTAACGTTATCCTTGGTAATAACAGGCTGAGGCGGAAAATCCGCTACCTGTTCCTTTAAATTCACTCTCTTTGCCACCCGGTCAATAAAAGGCATCTTGATGTGCACACCTACTGTCCAAGCATCAAGGTATGCTCCAAGTCGTTCCACAACAAGCGCCTGGGCCTGCGGAACAATTCTGATACAGGATGACAATACTGCCAGAATAATAACCAAAATTATAATAACTGCTGAAAATCCAATTGCTCCCATCTTACATTTCCTCCTGTTTCTTGCTTACAATCAGCTTGACTCCTCTGATATCCTTTACTTCCACCATGGCTCCCACCGGATAAATGTTGTCATCTTCCAATGCTCTTGCAGTCCATTCCTGCCCGTTTAAAACTGCAGCACCTCTACCTTCCAGGTTATTGATCTCTGCCGTAACCCGGGCATATTTCCCAATCAGACTTTCTACATTGGTCTTCACTGTATTCCGGTTTACATATTTTAAGGCAAAGGGTCTGGTAAAAAACAAAAGAATAAAAGATACAATTACAAACACTGCAAGCTGTACCTGCGTATTAACACCAAATAATGCAAGCACAAATGCAACCAGTGCCCCCCCTGCAAACCAGATGGTGGTAAGTGCCATGGTTGCTGCTTCAATTCCAAGGAGCACTACAAAACCTATAAGCCAATAGATCGCTGCCATTATCTCATTCCCCTTCCCTGCCATGATAGGCAAAGCACCACTGCAAATCTATCCGTTGACACTATCATACTATATGTTCAGGCATTTCTCAACATTCCCGCAGTAAAAAGCCTGTTTTATTTCAAAAACCTAACTTCTGCGCTGTCTTGCAGTTTCAAACATCAGAACAGATGCCGCCACTGCCGCATTTAAAGATTCCACACTTCCCAACATTGGAATCTTAATGTAAGCATCTGCAAGCCTTGCAGTATCTTCAGTAAGACCATTGGCTTCATTGCCAATTAAAAACCCTGTATCAACAGTATAATCTTCTTTTTCATAATTATTCCTGCCATTTAAGTGTGCTGCATACAGCTTAATCCCCTTCTTCTTTAACTGAAGAATGGAATCAGTCAAATTATCTGTATAGGCAAACGGAACTCTGAATACAGAACCCATGGTGGATCTGATCACCTTAGGATTATAGATGTCCGCAGTGGTGCTGTTCATAAGCACTCCGGTGATTCCCGCTCCTTCTCCTGCCCTTATAATCGTTCCTAAATTTCCCGGATCCTGTATGTTTTCAAGTATCATTAAAAAAGCAGGTCCGGGGACGCTGGTAAGATCCTCCGGGGTATAAGCATGCTGTTTTACAAGAGCTAAAATCCCCTGGGGCGTCTTTGTATCTGACATCACCTGGAAGACCTCATCGGTAAGAACTTCATACTTCATTCCGCCGATCAGATGTTTTCTCTCTTCCTCCTTTAGAAAGCTTTCCGAGACAAAGATGCTGTCTATCTGTTCACGGGGGATCTCCTTAAATATGCGAAGTCCCTCTGCCACAAATAATCCGCTTTCATTTCTGGCTTTGGCCTTCTTTATCAGGTTCATCACCTGTTTCACTTTCCCATTGGCACTGCTTGTTATCATATGGTACCTCTCTTTATAAATTATCCAGTTCTAAAAGCCACAGGCGGCTGACTGCATCACTTGGCATACGCAGATCTCCTCTTGGAGAGACTGCCACAGAACCCACCTTGGGGCCATCAGGCATACAGGAGCGCTTAAACTGCTGGCTGAAAAATCGTTTGTAAAATACCTTCAGCCATTTTAAAATGACTTCCGGTTCGTATTGCTGATTAAAGGCAGCAAGTGCCATTCGGTAAACTTTTGAAGGCCGGGTGCCGAATCTTAAAATCTGATAGAGGAAGAAATCATGAAGCTCATATGGTCCTACAAGGTCTTCTGTCTTCTGGGCGATTTCGCCATCCTTTGGAGGCAGCAGCTCCGGACTTACAGGCGTATCAAGAACATCCATAAGCACTTCCTTTAACGCTCCTTCCTCACAGGTATCGGCATAGTAACGAACCAGATGGCGTACCAGAGTCTTTGGAACCGATGCATTGACTCCGTACATGGACATATGGTCTCCATTGTAAGTGGCCCAGCCAAGTGCCAGTTCTGACATGTCCCCGGTACCAATGACAAGCCCTCCGAATCGGTTGGCCAGATCCATCAGGATCTGGGTTCGCTCTCTGGCCTGGGAGTTTTCATAGGTAACATCATGCTGATCCGGATCGTGCCCGATATCACGGAAATGAATGGATACTGCTTCCCTGATATTGACCTCTGTTAATTCTGCCTCCAGCTTTTCCGTCAGTATGCAGGCATTCTGATACGTCCGGTCTGTGGTTCCAAAGCAGGGCATGGTGATTGCATGAATGCGGTTTCTGGGAATTTCAAGCATATCAAACGCCCGGGCAGTGACTAAAAGAGCAAGAGTGGAGTCAAGACCACCAGATATACCAATTACCACATCCTTGCAGCCTGTATGGGCCAGTCTCTTTTTTAAGCCCATAGCCTGTATGGAAAGAATCTCTTCACATCTGCGGTTCCGTTCTGCTTCTCCATCGGGAACGAACGGTCTTGGATCAATCCTTCTTTTTAAATCCAGTTCCACCTGTTCCATGGTAAACGGAATCACCAGATAGTTCTCCCTGTCAGGTGCCGGAAACGTGGTCATTCGCCTCCGCTCATGAATGAGCCGTTCCAGATCCATATCTGCATAAATGGTCTCATTACCGAAACGCTTTGATTCTGCAAGCAGCAGCCCGTTCTCTGCAATTAGATTCTGTCCCCCGAATACCAGATCCTGGGTAGATTCTCCTTCTCCTGCATTGGCATAGATATAACCACAGACCAGACTGGCGGAATGTCCGGTAATCAGACTTCTCCGGTAAAGATCCTTACCAGTGGTTTCATCACTTGCAGAGCAGTTTACAATCACGGTGGCTCCTGCAACTGCATGGCGTATGGATGGCGGATTTGGGACCCATGCATCTTCGCAGATTTCTGTTCCGATCACAAGGCCGGGGATTTCTTTACAGGCAAAAAGTAAATCTGTTCCCATGGGGATTTCATATCCCTCCCATGAGATCATAACAGGCTTTTTGTTTCCTGGTTCAAAATACCGCAGTTCATAAAACTCAGAATAATTAGGAAGATTTGTCTTGGGTATGAGTCCAAGTATTCTGCCGTTTTGTACTGCAGCAGCCGTATTGTATAGTTTTCCGTCTCTTTCCCATGGCAGTCCGATAAAAACAAGTAAGTCGCTGCCCTCGGTCTCTTTCACAATTACCTTTAACTCTTCTTTTGCTTTTGAAAGCAGAGCGTCCTGTCCGAAGAGATCTGCGCAGGTATAGGCAGTAAGGCAAAGTTCCGGGAATACCATAATTTTTGTATTTCTTTCTATTCCCTCCCGGATAAGCCTTACAATATTTTCTCTGTTAAACTGGGGATCTGCAACTTTCACATCCGGAGTCGCAGCTGCAACCCTGATATATCCATGTTTCATTGACTTTTTTCTCCTATCTGTTCTTCTTTCCCTTTTGGTATCCATTTCGCCTTCCATGAATAGATACAGTCCATTCCCATGGTAGTAAGCCATGTTATAGGATAACACCACATCACCGCTTCAAAACTGGGGAAAAATGGTACCAGCAAATTAATATATATCATTCTCAGAATACACATGTTTCCTACTCCGATCAGCATGGTCACCATAGTTCTTCCGCTTCCCCGAATGCTGCCCATTAAGATCTGGTGAATAGCCATAGTCCAGTAAAACGGAAGCAGTATCAGCATGGAGGAATAACCGTATGCGATAACGTCCTGATCCGGTGAAAATACTCTCAAAATACGCTCCGCATTCAGATAAAGTATGATGGAAATAAGAATGGTATAAATCATGCTGATAACAAGACCCTGAAATACACCCTGTTTCACACGCCTGGACTTTCTGGCACCGATGTTCTGTCCGGTAAATGTGGTCGCTGCCATGCAAAAACTCTGTAGCGGCAGCATGGCAAATCCGTCAATCTTACTATAAGATCCAAAACCTGCCATGGCAGCAGCGCCGAAGCTGTTGACATTGGCCTGAACGATTACGTTGGAAAGGGAAATAATTGACTGCTGTATGCCGCTTGGAATTCCTATTTTTAAGACCCTTGCCATCATGCGCCTGTCAATTTTTATTTTATCCAGTTCCAGCCGGTAACTGTCATCGGTCCGAACCAGTGCTCTGACAGTCAGAAGAGCAGATACTCCCTGTGCAGCCACAGTCGCATAACCAACGCCTGCAGTTCCCATCTGAAAAACCACCACAAACAAAAGATCCAGAACAATATTAATGACAGAGGAAATACATAGAAAAATCAAAGGCCTCTTTGAGTCTCCCACAGCCCTCAGTACACCTGACCCCATATTATATACCAGATTAAACAAGGACCCGCAGAAAAAGATCCGCAGATATGCAACAGCGCCGGGCATAACCGTTTCCGGTGTTCCCATTAATACAAGAATAAGCGGGGATAAAAGTACTCCTAGTGCAATCAGTAAAAAGCCCCCTATAATGCTTAATGCCATGGTGGTGTGTACGGCCCAATGCAATTTTTGCTTTTCCTCTGCACCGTAATACTGGGATATAATAACTCCTGCTCCGGTGCCGATTCCCATAAACATACCGATAATCAAATTAATCAGGGAATTGCTGGATCCTACGGCTGCCAGCGCATCACTGCCGATAAAGTTGCCCACTACGACTGAGTCCACCGTATTATAGAGCTGCTGAAACAGATTTCCAACCAGGAGCGGCAGGGAAAAGGCAAGAAGCTGTTTCCAGATTACACCTTCTGTCATGATCACCTGATTCGCATGCATTTTTTTACTCACAAATAATCCTCCTACTTTTTTCCAATCTCCCAATGAGTATTAGTATACATCCTTTTTCGACAATTTGGAAGCCGGATAATTTAAGGTTTACTTTTTAATCCCAATCGTGTAAAATATTTTAATATCCTACTAAACAGATAAGAATAATCAGGGGGGTTTTACAGTGATGAAATTTTCTACCAAGGGACGTTATGCGCTCCGCATGATGATTGAGTTTGCACTTCGTCCCGGTGAATGCACGAAGATCAACCATGTCGCAGAGCGGCAGGACATATCTGACAAGTACTTAGAGCAGATTGTAACCATTTTAAGTCGTGCCGGATATGTAAAAAGCCGCCGGGGCGCCCAGGGTGGCTATTATCTTGCAAAAGACCCTTCCGAATACACTGTAGGCATGATCCTGCGGCTTGCGGAAGGCAGTCTGGT
This sequence comes from Paenibacillaceae bacterium, assembly GCA_015057715.1. GTDB lineage: Bacteria > Bacillota > Clostridia > Lachnospirales > Lachnospiraceae > Lacrimispora. The sequence continues at coordinate 4,934 of SVDS01000055.1, read as the reverse complement.
ACCAGTATCCTGTATGGAAGAAGAGATTAATTCCTGCAGCAAAGCTGATACGTGTGCCAGCATGATGGTCTGGAAGAAACTGGACAAGGCAATCTCTGATGTGGTGGACAGTATCACACTTGCCGACCTTGTCACAGAACAGAAGCGGCTGGAAGGGATAGAAGACTGACCAGTCCGTTATCAACAACAAAATCCGTTGAATTACAGAAGCATCTTAGCTCTGCAATTCAACGGATTTTTATTTATCTGTCAGATCCGGTCTGCAATTTCTTCAAATAAACGGGCCTTGTCACGAAAATAATCTCTTGCAAATTCATCGGCTTCCCGTAAGGCTTCTTTTAGTGTTCCTGACTTAAGTTCTACGGACACCGCTTCTATTCCAGCCTCTATTACCAGTATATAAACACCGTCTCCATGCGTCTGCATCTGCAGGCTGATATAGTGATGTTCTGCTTCAATATTTTTTCTGGCTGCTGCTCCCCCATCGCCATACAGGACCCACGTATTCTCATATTCCATCTGCGATACCCCTTTCTGTCTGAAACGCCAAAAGATTCTGTATTATTATAACACAGAATCTTTTGACTGACTACTATTTATCAACAAGGGGTGCTCTCTGCAAATTTGCGGATATCAGAAGCGTTGGTGATCTTCTGAATCAGACCATCCTTAACTACCACAAGAGTGGGCGCCTGCATAATTCCCAGCTTATGAGCCAGTTCTGCATTGTCCTCTGCGTCCACTGTTTCATAATCCACATTCTGAAGGAACTGCTTTGCCAGCTTGCAGTTGGGACAGGTTTTCGTAGTAAATAAATATGCGCCTGCCGGCATCTCCGGTTTCTTATCTGTTCCTTTTTCAGCCTTCTGTTCCTGACTGGCATTTTTAAGAACAGAACCGGTAATGTTATAGGTCGTCCGGTTTTTATATTCCTGGGTCTTTCCCTCATTCCAGTTTTGCACCGGGCGGTAATATCCGGTGATACGGCTGTAAACTTCTGCTTTCCTGCCGCAGACCGGGCAGACATGATGCTCTCCTGCCAGATATCCATGATCTGCGCAGATAGAATAGGTGGGAGACAGGGTGTAATATGGCAGCTTATAATGATCTGCAATGGTTTTAACCAGCTTTGCAGCCGCTGCCCAGTCAGGCAGCTTTTCACCCAGGAATGCATGAAATACAGTTCCTGAAGTATAAAGTGTCTGAAGCTCATCCTGAATATCCAGCGCATCAAAAATATCCGCTGTGTAATCTACAGGCAGATGAGAGCTGTTGGTGTAATAAGGGGTATCTCCCTCATGACCAGCCGTCTTAATGTCCGGATAGTACTTCCTGTCGTGCTTGGCAAGACGATAGGTGGTAGATTCCGCCGGAGTCGCTTCCAGATTATAAAGGTCTCCATACAGTTCCTGATAATCAGACAGCCGTTCCCGCATATAATTTAAAACAGTTTTTGTAAACTGCTGTGTCTTTGTATTGGTTAAATCATTTCCCAGCCATTTTGCATTCAAACCAACCTCATTCATACCTATCAGCCCGATGGTGGAAAAATGGTTCTCGAAGCTTCCCAGATAGCGTTTGGTATAAGGATAGAGTCCCTGATCCAAAAGCTTTGTAATCACTTCCCGCTTTGTCTTTAAGGATCTTGCCGACACATCCATCATACGGTTTAAACGTTTATAAAAATCAGCTTCGTCTTTTGCCAGATAAGCAATTCTTGGCATGTTAATGGTAACTACGCCAACAGAACCTGTACTCTCTCCTGATCCGAAGAAACCTCCGGTTTTTCTTCTCAATTCTCTTAAATCCAGTCTGAGACGGCAGCACATGCTTCTTACATCGCTTGGCTCCATATCGCTGTTGATGTAATTGGAAAAATAAGGTGTTCCGTATTTGGAGGTCATCTCAAACAACAGGCGGTTGTTCTCTGTGTCACTCCAGTCAAAATCCCTGGTGATGGAATAAGTGGGAATGGGGTATTGAAAACCTCTTCCGTTGGCATCCCCCTCAATCATGGTTTCTATAAATGCCTTGTTAACCATATCCATCTCTTTTTTACAGTCTTTATATTTAAAAGCCATCTCTTTTCCGCCCACAATGGCATTTAATTCTGCCATATCAGAAGGAACGGTCCAGTCCAGAGTGATGTTGGAAAATGGTGCCTGGGTGCCCCAGCGGCTAGGGGTATTCACACCATAAATAAAGGATTCAATGCACTTTTTAACTTCCGGATAGGATAACTGGTCACTCTTTACAAAGGGTGCCAGATAGGTATCAAAGGAAGAGAATGCCTGAGCACCTGCCCACTCATTCTGCATAATTCCAAGAAAGTTAACCATCTGGTTGCAGAGTACGGATAAATGCTTTGCAGGAGAAGAAGTGATTTTTCCAGAAATCCCTCCCAGGCCCTCTAAAAGCAGCTGCTTTAACGACCAGCCTGCACAGTAACCGGTTAACATGGATAAATCGTGGATATGAATGTCTGCATTCCTGTGAGCTTCTGCTATCTCATTATCATAAATCTCTGACAACCAGTAATTGGCCGTCACCGCACCAGAGTTGCTTAGGATCAGCCCTCCTACGGAGTATGTAACGGTTGAGTTCTCTTTTACACGCCAGTCCTCAACTTTTACATAGCTGTTCACCACATCTTTATAATCCAGAATGGTGTTCTTCATATTCCGTATCTTTTCCCGTTGTTTTCTATATAATATGTAGGCTTTTGCCACATCTGTATATCCTGCATGTTCCAGTACATGTTCCACACTGTCCTGGATCTGTTCCACTGTAATCATACCTTCATTCATTTTCTCCTGAAAATCTGCCGTCACACGCAGAGACAGAAGCTCTAAAATTTCGTTATTGTACTCCTTTCCGGTTGCCTTAAACGCTTTTTTAATGGCTTCCGTGATCTTCCCCAAACTAAATTCAGCTTCTTCCCCATCTCTTTTCACTACCTGGATCATTAAACCTTTACTCCTTTCACAAAAACCGCTATGACTTTTTTAGCATACAGGTGTATTATAGCAGAACAAAAAAGAAAACACAATATCTAGATTTTGTTTTTGTCCAAAAATCTAGATATTGTGTTTTTGTCATTCGTCAATAAATTCCCGGTTTTCTGCCAGACCAGCAAATAGTTCAGCGGGTACGTAAGCGTTGACCAGTATTCCATCTTCTAAGTATTCTTCTTTTAAAAGCTGACCGTATTTACGGATCTGCTGGATCTTTCCTGCATCTTTGTAAGAATAGACTTTTTCCAGATAAATCCTTCTGCTTCTAAGAATGGATTCCAGAAGGTTTTCCAGTTCGTCGATCCCTTCTCCTGTACGTGCGGAAATCCGTACCTGAAAATCAGAAGAAAAATCCTTCAGCGTGGTATCGGGTCCGGCAGCATCGATCTTATTAAATACCGTAACCATCACCTTATCTGTAACCCCTAACTCTCGTAACGTCTCATAAACCACATGCATCTGGATCTCCATCTGTGGGTTGGAACAGTCCACAACATGAAGAATAATATCACTGTATTTGGCTTCTTCCAGAGTACTTTTAAACGCTTCAATCAGATGATGAGGCAGTTTTCTTATAAATCCTACCGTATCGGTCAACAGAATCTGCTGTCCGCCTGGCAGGCTTAAATTCCTTGTGGTTGGATCCAGCGTGGCAAACAGCTTGTCCTCCGCTAAGATCCCGGCGTCAGTCAGGCGGTTTAACAGTGTGGATTTTCCTGCATTGGTATAACCGACTATCGCAGCTACAGGCATATGATTTTTATCTCTCTGCTGTCTTGCCACCTCTCTGTGACGCTTTACATCTTCTAAATCAGTCTTTAAGACACTGATCCGGTCATGAATCAGTCTTCGGTCTATCTCAAGCTTCTTCTCACCCGGTCCTCTGGTACCAATTCCTCCGCCCAGCCTTGATAAGGAACTTCTTAGTCCCACCAGCCTTGCAGAACGGTATTTTAACTGGGCAAGCTCCACCTGTATCTTACCTTCTCTTGTGGTAGCTCTTGCTGCAAATATATCAAGAATCACCATGGTCCGGTCCATGACCTTAATCTGCAGGGCATCCTCTAAATTACGCATCTGGGCAGGGGAAAGTTCATCGTCACACACCACTCCCGTTGCTCCAAGTTCGAAGACCCTCTCCCGGATCTCATCTATCTTACCTTTTCCAAGATAAGTTCCCGGATGAATCCTCTCCCGGTTCTGGATGATCTTATCCACAGTAACAGCCCCTGCTGTTTTAACCAGCTCTTCCAGCTCATCTAAGGAGGCACTCACATCTGTGCCGTCTCCCGTACTCACCGCTGTTAGAATAACCTTTTCTTCTATCTCTTTTAACTCGATCAGTTCTGCCATTCCTTCTCCAAACTATCTAGATTCCAAAAATGTGATTTCCCGTTGTGCTTCCTCATCCGGTCCATGTGCTGAAACATACTGTTCCATGGTATCCAGCGCTTTCTTAAACTCTCCCTTTTGTTCATAAACTACGGCAATGTTAAACAACAGCTCCGGTACGCTTTTCGCTTCAGGTGCCGACAGTCCTTTCTGGAAGGATTCCAGGGCTCCATCCCAGTCTTTTTGCGCCATCTTGCATAATCCCATTCGGTTGTAGATCATGGGACCCGCCTCTCCTCCAGCTGCCGCACTTTCATAGAGCGTCATGGCATCCGATGCTGATCCTGCTTTTTCCATGGCTGCACCAGCTGCCATAAGAGCATTCATTCTTCCCGGGGCTTTGCCATCCGGATCAAGTTCATTGCTTTTGTTATAATCAGCTATGGCTCCGTCATCATCTCCTGCACCGGCTTTTGAAGCACTCCGCATATTATAATACTCCGGTTTTTCTCCATCTACCTTGATCAGGATGTCATAGGTTCCTACAGCTGCCTGATAATCACCGGATAAATACTCCGCTTCTGCCCT
>SVDS01000054.1 GCA_015057715.1 Paenibacillaceae bacterium | reverse complement strand
GGGAAACAAAGCCAAGAGATGGTTATATCATTCATGATCCCGGCCATCCAGATGATGTGCCGATAGAGATTATCACAACAGCGGCTTCTGAAGCTGAAAAATCTGCAAAATGGAAAAGCTCCAGCAATGCAGATATTAGAGTGACCGGTTATGTGCGCAACATGACGAAAAGCAGCTCGAATAACAAAGATTTCCAAGGATTTGCAGTACAGAGTTTAGCAAACAGGGGAGACCTTGAATCAGAGGATCTTGACTTTATCAGTGAAAATAAAAGGTTACTTCCCGGCGGTAATGATTATGTAGCAAGTCCTTCCGAAAGTTCTGAAGATCCGGAACAAAGCGGAGATTTAATCCTGAAAGAAACCTATGATCTTCCACTGGGAGAAAAAATTATTAATAAATTGCTTAAATTTATTGGGCTTCCTACTGCTTTTGCAGAAGAGAAAGAAATTACCGTAAAGCTTGTTGCAAAAGATGAGGAAGAGCTATTTGACAATGAGTTTGAGGAAACCGACTTTGAAGAGGATGAGGAAGAATTTCTGGATGAATTCATAGATGATGAATCAACCCCATCACAGGCGAAAAAGAACTTTATCAAATTTTCATTGAGATCTAGCCTGGCGACTGATTCAGTAGCGTCTATCTCTGAGCAGAAGAGAGCCACAAGGCGAATTAGTTTATCTGCAGCTGAAGACACAGATGAAGAGCCAGTTATGACTACGTCGCTTCGTTCAAATGCTCTTAGTGGTGATTTTGGAGGAGGAGAGGAAGACAGCCAGCCAGAGGTGGAGAAAGGACCGGATAATCATACAGCTCATACCTTTAAAGTGTACGATCATCGTGTACCTGGACAGGTTCATTTTAATAAGAGAGACATGGAACTAAGGGTAGGGGAATCTAAAAATTATGATTCCTTTGGAGATACCCAGGGTGATGCCACATTAGAAGGAGCTGTATACGGTTTGTTTGCTGCCGATGATATTTACGGCCCAGACACCCAAAGAGATGAGAGTGGAAATATCTCCTCCGGTATTGGAGTGGTGTTTGATGCTAATGATCTTGTTGCCGTGGCAACTACAGATAAAAATGGAGAGGGTTCATTCTTAACGATAACGGAAAAACCACACAGCCTCTACAATTATAAGACCGGAATGATTGAATACACTGGAAAGAACTATCCGGAGAATCTCTATGTGAAAGATGGATATGAAAAGGCGCAGCCCCAAGAAGAGAGGGGGCGTATATACAGAAACAATAAATCTATGAATGGCGACAGCTGGATCGGAAGACCTTTGATTCTTGGAAACTATTATATTAAAGAACTTACCCGTTCAGAAGGGTACGAACTTTCTATCACTGGAAAAGATATGGAGGTCACAAATGCTGTGCCAGGTACCCGTGAGACCTATGGTGAGACCGCTGATTCCAGAACGGCACCGGTGGGATCCGCCTGGATCACAAAGCAGCTTTATAATGCAGTTACCTTTCCAGAGGGAAATGCTGCATATGGAAATAAAGAAAACTTACTTCTTCTTGAAACAAAATCAAAGGATGCTACCAATGGTTACAATGTAGTGCTTGATGGAATCCCGGAGGGTGCAGATGTTTACATAAACAATGTCACATTAAAGCCGGTGGTAATCCAGCAGGTGGATGGAGGTAAGTGGGTTGATGCAAAGGAAGCGCCTTATTATCAAACGGCAGAATCTCAATCTGTTTATAAGCGTGATATCAACGGAAATATGATTGAAAAGCCTGGAGTATCTGCGACTGTGAAAATTCCATACGAAGCAGCTGGAATTGAGGCGGATAAACTTCCGAATGAAAGTACTGCTATTGCCAGTGATCCAGCAAGGTTTGCCGGTGTATTTACCAATTCAGAAAGCAACGTGAAGTATGTGAAAGCTGAGTTGGAGCAGATGATGCGTGATTCACTACAGATGGAAACACCAAAAGATGGTGATTATTCCACAATTAATACTCCCGTCTATGATGAAAAGAGGACGGTGAATGGAAAAACCGTCTACGGAAAACCAGAAATCGTTCTTGAAATTGAAAATGTCACAACCAATAAATCTGTCATCGAAGCTATTTTAAATTATTACATCAACGAAAAGGTATTTACTTATGGGGGGCTTCAAAAAGTAGAATACAGTGGCGGAAAAGCAATTGTGACAATTGTTGCCGGCATGACTCCGGCCAGGACTTTACTGTATCAGACAAATTCCAGTGGTGATGTGGTAGCCGCTTACTTAACAAAACTGAATACAACCTATGGAAGATATGTCATAAGAAAATACACAGGAGATGAGTTAAATACTGCAAAAGTGGAGGATACAGGCAAATACATAATCAATGTAACGCCGGATTTTGAAGTCGGTGATGATGGGATACCAACAGACAAAACTATTTATCCAACTGATAGTGAGAGATACCTTCATTATGCTGCAGGTGAAACTCTTTACGATTACTGGTACTTAAATGGCGATACATATGTTGGCCACGCTCCTGTAACCAGAAAAGTCTGGGAGCCGAATTACAAGGAAGTTACTGTAAATGAGGAAAATGTAAGTTCCTCAAAGATCCCTAAGGTCAGTTCCATGGAAGAAGTGACTGACCAGACTGGCAGCACTTATTACTACTATGATCAGGTTGCAAAGCAGTATAGCATTCATGTTGGCTCCAACGATATGGACCTTAGAGGGGTAAAATCAGGAAACTTTACCATAGCGTTAAAAAACGGAAAACGTGAAGTAACCAATGAAGATATAAACAGGATCGGATCCAACAATGCATGGGGTTACGCAGCTGGATCCAGCATATCCAATGCAGAATATGTAATTCGTGTTTCCGGTGCCGGAGCTGGGGCATTTACTTCCGCAGATTTTGATAACAACAAAACTTTCATAAAGAATCAGCGATTGATCAGCAACGGGTATCACGACTTGAATGAGGATGGAAACACAAGAGAGACGCCGACACCGATTCAGGAGCGTATTATTGGGCAGCAAATTAAAGTCACGAAGACCATTGATGAAAAATCATATGAAAATACCAACACCTATGGTGCAGCTCATGAGGACTGGTTTACCAGGACATTTGGCGGGCATTTTGGAAGAAATACGGTGGCCAGGAAGATGGACAACTTCCGGTTTAAGGTGTATTTAAAATTAAACCTGGAACGATTGCACCGGGACAACGATGGAAATGTCGTATGGCAGGACCGATTTGGAAATGAAATAAAAGTGACCGACCAAAATGAGAAATTTCCAGCCCTGGTAAATAAGGTTTATACGAAAGTCCAGCACAATACCTCTCCTTTATACAAGGATTCACAAGATGCAGTTGTAAGCAATAATTTCTTATACAGCTATTCAGATGGTTTCATAAATGAGAGCCATAATAATGGCTATACTTCCGTACTGGAAACCATATCTGTAAAGGCGTATAACGGTAGCGAAGCAAGAAATATCTCTATTTACAATTACGAAAAGTTTTTTGATGCCATAAACGTGGCCAATGCGGATAAATGGGATCATACAGAAAACAGCAGTACATCCTTTAAGCCTTTTGCTCTAATAAAGAAGTTCCTGTTTGGAAGAGGAGGGGCAGAAAATCAATATCCTGCGGGCCATAACAATGCGGAGATTAAGAATGAAATCAACACCTCAGATTTAGCTGCAGATAATGCTCTGCGCTCAGACAACGTCCGTCAGTTTGCAATTACCTGGTATCTGGATGATGAAGTCGCAAAACTGGTGAAAAAGAATCAGTCTGAGGAAACGGAAAGCGCAACAGGAAGGAATACCTATTCCGATGAAGTTTATGATAAAGCCCTTTCTGAAGCAATAAAAAAGGCAGAAAACTATTTAAAACCGTTCTTTTCCTATGACATTGACCGGATTTATTCCATTGAATGGGACAGTGCACAGGAAGGCGGGGCAGACAAGGATCTTACTACACTTTCTGCAGATACATTATTTGGTGATACTGTAGGAAACAGTGATGGTTATTATTTTGCCACATCAAAATATCTGCCATACGGAACCTATGTGGTGGCAGAACAGCAGCCCAAATACAGTAACCTGGGAGATTTAAAGAACAAGCATTACCAGATTGACAAGCCAAGAGAAGTCTCACTTCCCTCTGTATATGCAAACTATGATGGCTCCCAGGCTACCCCGGAAGTGAGTAATAATTATTACAATTATTCTGCCGGCACAACACAGCCTGAGATGGAGAGTAAGTACAAGATCCGATTCAATGAGGAACATGTAAACATAATTAATGGCAGGAATGCGGATGGCGATTTTGAAGTTTATAAGTATGGCATGGACATGGACAACATCAGAAATGCCATATCTGGAACAGGATCAGGTGATTATTTTGCCCTGAGTCAGAACGAATTGAAGCCTTATAAAAACTACTATAATGAGCAGGGTGACAGGTTAAGCGGAAATGTTGCCTATTATCTGTCAGAGGGCTTAAGTGGTAGAGAAGCAGTATCAAAATATTACCGGTTCAGCTCCGTTGCAGAAAACAAAGGGATCGCAAATGATGTCCCATTTCCTGGACAGTACAAAGATAATGTAACGACCATGCAAGGCACGCAGATTGCTTATGATGGAAACTATGCTCCTATGCTTGTACCGTGGACGGTAGTGGCCTCTGACAATGCAGTTACAGAGGTAGAAGACAGCTCCCTTTCTCCAAATGGAGAGAGCTCGTACAAAGGATTTGGTTATATAAAGTTTCATAATACTTTTTATAAATCCAGGCTGAGAATTGAAAAATTGGATTCACAAACAGGGGAAAACATCCTTCATGATGGTGCAATGTTTGCATTGTATGCAGCGTCCAGGGAGGAAGGGGCAAACACAGACGGTAAGGTCAAATTCCATGAAACAGATACCTGGATCCAAGGCTCTAAGGAATTTTTAGAAGCAATGGGAGCTGCCCAGATTGTTCAATCTGGTGAGATCTATAGCGGATTGGTTCCAGCCGGCACCCCGATCTGTGAGGAAGGAGAGCAGGTAGTTCTTTCTGATAAAGAAGGAAGAAGAACCGGCCAGTTTGAAGCCTTTACAACAATGAGAGATGGGTTACAGGCACAGGAAGGGAATCTGGCTTCCACCTCCTATCAGGATCAGAATACAGGATATCTTGTTACACCCCAGCCTTTAGGTGCCGGTACCTATGTCTTATGCGAAATCAAACCTCCTGCAGGCTATGTAAGAACAAAGCCGGTAGCCATTGAGATCTATTCCGATCAAACCACCTATTACCAGGACGGAAAGCGGGATGAGAGAGTGGCTGCAGCCATTTATGAAAATAAAGTCTTAGATGAGGATACCGCAAGGATCTATGTGGGAAATACCCCGATCCGCTTGGAAGTATCTAAAATCAAAGAGGCTGCTAAGACCGTTACCTATCAGACAGAAACCAGAGTGGAAGGAACGGAACTGGAATTAAAGCAGAGATACGGAGACGAGAACCTGGAATTTGCTTATAAAAACGGTACCTACTTAGGATATGCCTGGTTTAAAGGAACCTTAGAATCCCTTCTGGCCAGAAAAGAAGCGGGGGAAGATGTAGAGCCAGTTTACTTAAATGGTGTGTTTGCCGGATATGGACTGGTCTCCAGACCAATGGATACCGCAGATGATAAGAACCGCTATGCAGCCGGGGCAAGAATGGCTCTTTACGATGCCATTGAGATCAGAAAAAACGGAGACAGCGGAGATTACGGATATGATGGCGTAGAAGTGGTGAGAGACCGGAACAATAACGTCCAGTCCGTGAATGTAAAAAAAGGATACGCTGGAAGTACCGTAGAATTTATAAACAAACAGGATCAGGCCGGAAGTCTCTCTGGAGGAACTGGGGAAGGTACCTGGACGTATGAGACCATTGACCGAGAGGATACCGACATTCTCTTTTATTCCCTGGCAGATCTTACGGTCACAGAGACCGGAGCAGATGGAGCAGTTTACGGTTATGACAGAAACAGCAATAAGGTATCTGTAAAAAACCAAAAATCTATCTTTGTGTTAAAGGCAGGAAAACCAGTCTTTGAGCTTGAAGGAGGAGATTTAACCAAGGTTCGCTATATAAAAGCTGACAAGCTCCTGGCACTACCTTCTGAAACAACACTCTATCACCTGGATCTGGAAGGAAACCGGGATGCTTATGTCAATCCAACCACCGGAATGGCTTATGCAAAAGAGGGAGACAAGATTCTGGTATGGCCGATAAAAATTTCAAAGAATAAGACCGGGGCTATTATAGCCAGGGAAAAGATTAAAACCTTGCGGATTGCTGCTGAGAATGCAGATACCGATCAGGAGTACACAACCGGGACGTACCAGGGTAAAACTTTTAGAAAGAGCATGAATCCGGTTCTAAATGGTCATGGACTACCGGAGTATTACCAAAAGTCAGAAGAAGCCTATCAAAAGGGTGATCCTATTTACGATATTGACGGGGATTATGTGCGCTATAAATACGATGATTTACTGGAAGCTTATAACCTGGCGGCTTACCGGATTAATGATCATTCCCAAAGAGATGCCATAGGTTCTGAAGAGGATATCACGGACGATCCGGGGCTTTACCATCGTCAAGGCGAAGCCTGGGTAATGGAAAATACCTGGATTACCGGAGAAAAGTATCCGAACGATCCTTTCCAAATGGATATGACGGTGGGACAGGCGGATATGTTAAAACGTGTGATCCCAGGGACCTACATAATGGAAGAGGTAAAAGCCCCTTCCGGTTATAAGAAAGGATTTCCACAGGGAATTACCGTAAAAGAAACAAAAGAAGTACAAACAATTGGCATGGAAGATCCAAAGATTGAGGTGGAAATAACAAAGACGGATGCAGCCAGCCAATACAGGATACCAGTTATTAGTGATTACCAGGACGGTCTTGTTGTAACGGAACCCAAAGGCGCTTACAGCTATAAACAGATCACCGGCGCGCACCTGGCACTTTACAACGCTAAGAGAATTTACACCACAGACAGCAGTACCTATCCCAAAGGCTATTATATGGTCAAAACAGAAAGCAAACCGGCTGAGTGGACCGTAGAAAACACTACTGACAATGCGCCGGTACGGATTGTAGCAGACTGGATCACCGATGGAAAAGCCAAGTACTTTGAAGGAATCCCGGCAGGAGATTACATCTTAGAAGAATCTGAAGCAGCAAGCGGGTATGTAAGAACGTCCATGGAGATTAACATAAAAGTAGCTGGGGACGTCCAGACTGTCAACGTTACCAATGATCATACGAAACTGGAGATTTATAAGTACTACTTAGACAGCAAGGGAGTAAAAACTCTTCTTCCAAATGATCATGCAGCTGGACTGGCATTATACGAAGCAAAAACTGACCAAGACGGAAATATTTTAACGGAAGGAGGAAAGCCCCAGTACGATGAGTCAAAGAAAGTGGATCAGTGGATCACAGACGATTTAGCTGAATACACGGAGCTGACAGAAAAGAGTACGAAGCTTGTAGATCGCATAAAAGGTTTCTTTAGAATTACCAATAACAAGTCAAGCTTTCTTACTGATTTTGAGGCTGCTTACCGGGAAAAAGGAGAAGATCTCACCTATCTTACCTGGTACACCAAAGATGGAGAACGGAGTGCAAAACGGGCGGAGAGCATATCGACCGAAAAGGGAGAGAGCGTGACTCAGACCTGGGCAACTGACACGGGGGCAACAATCCGTATCACCATTTACCGAAACGTGACAAACGGTTCCCTTGACCATGATGGAAAGCTGCCACTTAACTTTGAATACCAGTTTAACTTTAAAGAAAATAACGGAATAAAAACCTATGATACTTTAGAGGGGCTGCATCGTCTGGATTATTTGCCTCTGAATGCAGGAAAGGACGGGAAGAAGATCGGCGCCTATGTACTGGTGGAGGAAACAGTGCCTAATGGATTTGAAGCAGCTGATCCGAAGCCAATCGTCCTGAAAGAAACCGGAGATGTGCAGAGATTTAGCCTTGAAAATGAGGAAAAGTACATCAATGTCTTAAAGGTAGTGACAAATGGAACGGCAGAATATGCAGCCACCGGTGCCGAGCTTGCCTTATATCGTTCGGATGCAGAGGGGAATCTTTTAGAAGATGAAACACACTTGGTTGAGACCTGGATTTCCGGATCAGACGGAACCTATACGGAAGAGGATCAGTTTAATGAAAATATTCCGGAAGGGCTTTCTATAGGAGATTTAAAACCGCATCGAATTGATAAGACCGCTTACGGAATCTACTATATCGTGGAAACAAAAGCACCAGCCTATATGCAGAAAGCAGATCCGGTTAAGATTACGGTTGGCGCGGAAAAAACACCATTTTATAAAGTGGTGAATACCCCTTCCATTGGGAAACTGGAGATAAAAAAGAAAGCCTCCGATACAGGGGAAGGATTGGAACATGCAAGGTTTGAGGTGACAAACAAAGAGGCTGGGAAAAGCTGGTACATTACTACCGGATTGGATGGCATGGCAGATTTATCCGGACTTCCAGTAGGAAAGGTCCAGACAGACGGAACTATTAAAGCTTACACCTATACGGTAAAAGAAATCTCTCCACCCGATTTATATCAGATTACCGGGAATATAAAGAAATTCCAATTTGACGGGACGGAGAACGTAAATGAAGTGCTCTATCATTATGAGGTTTATGATGACCCAACAAAGATCCTTATTAAGAAAACAAATTTTGACACCGGAATGGCAATGGAAGGAGCAGAGATTGCCGTCTACAATGCAGTAGCAGTAAACGGTGAATATGAAAAGGATGGAGAAGCCATAGCAACAGCCGTTTCGGGACCCAGCGGTTTTACCCTGACAAAGAAGCTGTCAGCAGGACAGGTTTATATTATGGAGGAGTTAAAGGCTCCAGCTGGATACGTTCTTTCAGCGCCGGTGATCTTTACCGTAAATAAGTCAGGAACAGGAATCTTAAATGTATCCAATGATTTCAGTGTTTTAAAACTGGCAAGTGAGAATGGCACCATAGAAGCCCTAACCATAACCGGAAGAGTTCCGGTAAAAACCTACCTCACCTTAAAGGATTTAGACACCGGGACAGAGCTTCCATCCTTTATGGGAACAGGAAGTAGCCTTATCTTGACTGCTAATGATGGGATCACGGACGGGCATTTATATCAGATTACCGAGTATACCAGGTATTCAGACGGCCAGACAGAAAAATCCGGAAAAGAAACCAGACGGATCTATCTTGATGAACAGGGAACCTACTCGCTGCCTTCCAGAACTTATTTAGAGACCAGGCAGGAACTGACCGACTCTGAGGGAAATGTATTGGAAGAATGGACCATTAGTGATGATACCCACGATTACACCATAACCAATCCAATTACGAAAGAAAGTCCGATTGCCAAGGTGACAAGCAGTGTTGGGGCAGGTTATAGTGCAGTAAAGACAGGAAGTGTTATGAAATACACAATTTCCTATACTAATCCATACAGTTACCCCGCAGATATAAAAGTAAAAGCAGTTTTCCAAGAGGGTCTTGATTATTTACGCTCCGACCCCTATGGCGTTGAATTAAACGGAAACGTCACCTGGAATCTTACCAATATAGCTGCCCATGAAAGCGGAACCGTGGATGTGGTAACTGTAGTTAGTGGAGAAAATGGAACAGAAGCTAAAGCAAACTTTATTATGACAGTCGGAGCATTTACAAAAAGCACGAACCTCTGGAACCCCATTGTCCCGGATGGCTCCATCAGTATCATAAATAAACTAACTGGAACAGGAAAGAGCCAGGCTGATGTATTTACCTATCATTTGAAATTTACAGATCAGGAAGGTAAGGCCTTGATTGGATATCAGGCCTTTGCCGGTTCCAAGACAGGGAGAATTAAGGGCGTGGGAGACATTACTCTTACCGGAGATGGATCTATTACCTTTTCCGGTCTGCCCTATGGAACCAGGTATGAAATCACCAAAGTGGGAGCAGATGGATATGAACCGGGAGAGAAGATCGTGACCGGAGAAATCCAGAAAAACTTCCAAAGTGAAGTGTTTGAAAGCAATCGAAATGACGAATCGCTTCGGGAAATCCTGACAGAAGGAGGAAGCTATAAACTTATGGAAACAACCTCTTACAGCGATGGGAACATTCTCATAAGCGGTGTGTACCGATTTGAAGTAAATGCTTTAGGAATGGTTGATAACGTTGATATGGAAGACCGGACAGTGCAGCTGTATTTTTCCAAGATTGACAGGGATACTGGTAAGGAGCTTATCGGAGGCAGCTATCAGCTGATTGATGCAGAGACAAATCAGCTGATTTATGAATTCACGAAGGAGGGAAAGAGGGTACAAATCCCAGCAAGACTTGTAATACCTGGGAAAGAATATATCGTTCATGAGGTCAGTGCTCCGGATGGATACGCTTACGAAAAAGATATTAGATTTACTGCAGAAGAAAGTGGAATTTCTGAGACCATTATCATGGAGGATCAGAAGACAGAAGTGAATATTTTAAAAACGGATGCAGAATCTGGAGTAATTTTAAGCGGCGGGCAGTTCGCTATCAGGGAAAAGGATACTGGCCTATTGATCAAAGAATTTACACCAACAGGAGAACCAGTTATTTTTACAGGGCTTTTAATCGCCGGCAGAACTTATGAACTTTCTGAAGAAGAACCTCCTGCCGGGTATTCCTGCAGTGAGAGCGTGACATTTACAGTACCTGAAGAAGCGGAAACAACAACCGTCACTATGAAAGATCAGAAAACGGAAGTAGAAATTCAAAAACTGACTCAGTCTCTGACTGAGAGCACCCCTTCTGAAGCAGCACAACCATTATCCGGAAGCATTCTTCAGATCTTAAATGAAGACAAAACAGTTGCAAAGGCGATTCGTGATGGAAATGGTATAACAGCCGGTGAGAATTTAATCTTCACAACAGGAAACCAATTCGAAGTGATAAAAGGGCAGTTGATTGCTGGAAAAAACTACTGGCTTCATGAAGTGAGACCAACAGACGGCTATGCCTATGCAAAAGATGTGGCCTTTACAATGAGTTTAAATGGGCAAAGGAATACGGTGGCTATGATTGATGATCCCACCCATGTAATCCTTTCTAAAAAGATAATTACGGGCAGCGAAGAACTTCCTGGAAATCGTCTGAGTGTAATAGACAATAAAGGAAAACAGATAGAACAGTGGATGTCTGGGGAGCAGCCTCATGAAATAATCGGAAAACTAATGGCTGGAGAAACTTACCACTTTATTGAAGAAAAGCCAGTAGACGGGTATGCCTATGCAGAAGATATTGCCTTTACTGTCAGCAAAACTGGAAGCATTGACCAGGTAGTAATGAGTAATGATACAACTAGAGTCTGCATCAGAAAAGTAGATTCATCTGGTCGAATTTTAAAAGGAGCCACTTTACAGATATTGGATCAGCAAAAAAATGTAGCTGTTCCAGACTTTGTCTCAACAGATGAACCAATAGATATTATAGGTGAATTAGTAGCAGAAAGAACTTATTATCTTCATGAGGTAAATGCTCCAGCTGAGTACCTTCTATCCTCTGATATAGCCTTTACTGTACCCAAAGGTCCCCAACTATTGGAGGTTACTATGACCGATCCCAGCCAGCAAAGTCCAGGCTTGGATAAAATGTATATCTTCAAAACTGATGCGGCAACAGGACAGGGTATTAAAGGAGCGGAATTTTCTATTTACCGCCCTAACGGAAGTTTATATCTGACTGTATATACTGGTGAGGCTGGATACGCAGAATTAGATATGCCAGAAAATGGAACCTATACTTACAAAGAGACAAAGTCAGCTCCTGGCTACCTTGCAACAGATCATACTTACGCCTTCACCATTAAAAATGGTGAGGTAGCAGAAAACAGTGTCGTATCAGTTGTTAATTACCGTTCTCCTGAAGTGATAATTCAAAAGGCAGATGCTGATACATTGGAAAAATTAGCCGGAGCTGAGCTGGAGATCAGAGATAAAGCTGGAGAATCGGTATTTAAAGGAATAACTGATAAAAATGGAATCATTTCATTCCAGCCGATCTGTTCTGGCCAATACACTATTCATGAAGTGAAAGCTCCGGCAGGGTATAGAAGAATTGATTCCTTCCTGACTATTTGTATAACGGACGACGGAATTATTACAGGAAAACTTACAATGTTTAACAGTCCGGAGCGTAGAAATAGAAAAGGCATAATAACAGCTAAATATCAATCACACTTAACTGGTCTTGGAATTATCAGCCATAGAGGAACAGAGTTTTGGGACTGGCTAAGCAAACTACCTGGGACAGGCGATGCAGGTCTTGGAAGTGGGATACTATTGAGTCTTGGTCTGTTTACTCTTGTAAGTGGAATTACTATGGTGAGAAGAAAAAATAAGTAAGGTGAAATACAAGTATAATATAGTTAACGCATCCGATTCTCCTCTATTCCTGTAACAGTTCCAGTTTTTATTTAATATATGATAATTATATGAATATAAGTGGGAGTAAATTGGAATGAATTGTTACCCGTATTTAGGCTATAAGGAAGTTTGTGAGCAGATTCCGGTACAATTTCCGCCACAACACCAGCCAATCCAGCCTGGCTTAGAGACATTAATGGATCCTAAACCGATCTTTGACAATCCCAATTACATCGGGACAGGAAAATTAAGGAATAAAATTGCATTGATTACCGGAGGAGATAGTGGGATCGGAAGGGCGGTATCTCTGGCATTTGCAAAAGAGGGCGCAGATATATGTATAATTTACTTTAACGAACATGAGGATGCCCAGATAACAAAATACTACGTGGAAAAACAAGGCAGAAGGTGTTTGTTGATTTCAGGGGATATACGGGATGAAACATTTTGTAATGATGCGGTCTCTCAAACGGTATCGTTTTTTGGTGGAGTAGATATTCTTTTAAACAACGCAGGCGTACAGTTTCCTCAGACAGGAATTGAAAACATATCTGCAGAACAAATGAAGCTTACATTTGAAGTCAACTTTTATGGTTTGTTCATAATGACGAAATTAGTTCTGCCTTATTTAAAATGTGGCAGTTCCATTATTAATACAACTTCAATTACTGCTTATGAAGGAAATGAATGGCTGATTGACTATTCCAGTACGAAAGGTGCAATTGTAAGTTTCACCCGTGCCATGGCACGTTCGCTGGTCTCTGATGGGATTCGTGTGAATGCAGTTGCACCTGGACCAATCTGGACACCGCTACAGCCGGCCAGCTGGCCAGCCGATTATATACCCACATTTGGTTCGGACACTCCAATGAAACGGGCTGGACAGCCGTATGAGCTGGCCCCAACCTATGTATATCTGGCCAGTGAGGATTCTTCCTACGTAACCGGTCAGGTTCTACATGTAGATGGCGGACAGAGCATGCAGTCATAAAAATTTGGGGGATAGAAATTTATATATCCAAAATTGTATAACTATTTCTTTTGTGATAAAATGTAACTAATTTCCATATGAAGAAGGAGGAACATCGTAATGAAAAAAGAAGTATTAAAGTATGTAATTGAAAAATCACATGAATTGATCAATGCACCATCCTGCAGCAAGGAAGCAAAAGCTGCCGCTCAGACATGGCTGGATGCAATTGGGACGGAAGAGGAAGCGGCTGAAACAAAAAGATATATAAAAGAACTGGAGGCGGATATTTTACCGATCGATGCTTTAATTGGTTTTGCAGAATCTGATCATGGAATTCAGATTTTTGGAGAAGATTCCGCAAAGAATTTAGCAGGTCATGCAAAAAAAATCAAGTCAGAAGGAGCGATCTATTGTGATTGCCCGGCTTGCTCAGCAGCTACAGCAATAGTTGAAAAGAAAGAACTTATTGTTGAATAATTAAAAAGAATTTAAATTTAATTACTCAGAGTGTTAGGAAAAAACCTCGCGGATTGAATGTCACCAGCAAGCTATACTTTTTTGTTTTGCTTATTGGAAATACATTAAATACGTGAGGTTTTTTATTATCCTGGCATAGACACATTTTACAATTTCCAGGAAAGCCGGAGGAATAGGTGGTATGTTATTTTTAGTATTATTAATTTGATTTTATTATTAATTGGATTATTTGTAATGGGTATGTGCTTCTATGCTTTATACCTTGCTATAAAAGCACTAAAGATTTATATTAGTAAAAATTCATGATATTTTCATGCCGACAGAACTAATTAAAATAAAAAAAACCCCGTAAACACGAGGTTTTCCAACAGCTTCCGGGGGGACTCGAACCCCCGACCCACGCATTACGAATGCGTTGCGCTACCAACTGCGCTACGGAAGCAATCCGGCTATTCGGCACAGTGCCGAACCTTTGACAGTATAACAAAAACAAGGTGAAAAATCAACCCCTTTATGAAAAAAATCTTAGATTATGTAATCGTTGCCAAACGTTCCATAAAAAGCTATAATTAACATAAAAGAACAAATTGTAAGCTTACGTTACAAGGAGTAGGACTGTTATGCATATGAGGGAAAATATCAGAATTAGAAAATTTGATATGGCAATTCCTGTACTCCTATGGCTGTTTCTGATTATTTGCTGCATCAGCTTTCTTTTTTATATGGTGCAGAAGAATGATAAAGAAAATAATGATTATTATAATAGCGTATCAAAGCAAAACCAGTTAACAGTCAAAGGCCGGATAGAAGGGGATATCTACCTGCTTAAAACCATAGCAGCAGGTTTTAGAGGCATGGATTCTGATCATGCCAGACAGCTGCCAGATATAGTTAGCCGTATGAAGCTTTCCATGGAAGGTATGAGGGTGGAATATTCCAGGCAGCTTGACTGGACAAGATTAGACAGAGAAGATTATTATTTACACGTTTTAATAAGGGGTAATGAAAACCAGCCCCTGGGTTATCTTTACGCAGGAAATGTACGCCATGTACTGAATGAGTTGCTGAATACGCAGATTTATGCAAGTTTAGGTATATGCGCAGTTTTTGACAATCGCGGGAATTTAATCGCGGCATCAGGTGATAGAAATGATGAACTTGCCGGGAATGATATTAAACATAAAATTTATGATATGATATCCAGTGGTCAGCAGACTTCTTCTGAATTTAAAATTGGAGTCAGGGGGCAGGAACATGCAGTATTGTTACCGCTTGAAATCAATGACTGGTATCTTCTAAATACCTTTCCCAGATCCGATTTGAAAACCAGATTTATGGAAACGGCTGTTGGTATCGGAATTTTGATATTATTATCCTCCGGATTGTTTTTTTTATTTTATTTCAGACAGTACAGAACAATTACAGCGAACCAGAAAACTCTGGTCAACATTGCCTATACTGATTCACTTACCCGCTGCCATAATTTTTATGCATTTAAAGAAGAAGCGGAACGTATTCTTAAAAATGCGGACATGAAAAGCTATGCGGTATGGTACTGTGACATTAAAAAATTTAAATTTATTAATGATGTGCTGGGATATGAGGAAGGAGACCGGATTCTTATTACTATTGCCAATTTGCTGCAAAAGTGTTCGAAACAGAATTTTGTATTTTGCAGAGTGTCAGCGGACAATTTTGCAGGACTCTGTCAATATGAATCCCGGGCAGAACTGAAGAACTGGTTTCAGAAACTGGTTCAGGCTTTCCGCCAGCAGGAGTTATCCAATAATAAACGAATTGCAACCGAACTATGTATGGGAGTATATTGCCTGGAAGAAGAAGATAGGAATGTTTCTATCGATAATATTGTGAATAGGGCCAATATTGCGCAAAAATACATAAAAAGCTTACCTGGAGATCAGTTTGGTTTCTATAATAAAGAGATACGGGACAAGGTTGTGGATGAATCTGAACTGGAATCGGAGATGGAAGGAGCCATAGAAAGACAGGAGTTTCGGATTTTTGTCCAGCCTAAGATCTCCATTCAGAATCATAATCACATTGCGGGAGGAGAAGTTCTTGTTCGTTGGGAAAATCCGCGTAGAGGAACCATACTGCCTGGACAGTTTATTTCTATTATGGAACGGGAAGGAAAGATTATTTTTTTGGACCGCTATATGTTTGAACTTTCCTGTAAATGGCTGCATGAATATTTACAGTCTGGAAATCCGCCTATAAACCTTGCTGTAAATGTTTCAAAGATGGGCATACTGAGGGATGATTTTGTAGATTACTATGGCAGTATCAAGGAAAAATATGAGATACCCGACGGTTTACTGGAACTGGAATTTACTGAGACAGTTATGCTCTCGGATGATACCGTATTTAACGGTCTGGTGGCAAAACTTCATGAAAAAGGATTTATCTGTTCCCTTGACGATTTTGGAGCAGGTTACTCGTCTTTAAATCTCTTGAAGAATCTTTCCATTGATATTGTTAAACTGGATATTATGTTTTTTAGAAAAAGTAATGATATCCGGAGAGAGCGCATCGTCATTTCCAACATTATTAATATGGCAAAGGAACTTCATATTAAAACCATTGCAGAAGGTGTGGAGTTTACGGAAACAGTTGACTTTTTAAAATCAGCTGGATGCGATATTATACAGGGATACGTATTTGCCAGACCGATGCCGTTAGAAGATTTTGAAAGACTTCTTGGTGAAACAAAATCGCTGTCTCCTACAGATGAAAATAAGGCGGTGAATCTATGCACAGAGAAATAATAAGAGAACATATCTATGTTGATGGAAGAGTCCAGGGTGTGGGCTTCCGTTTTCGAACCATGCAATTTGCCATTCAGTTAAAACTGACGGGATGGGTAAGAAATCTTGAGGACGGTCGTGTAGAGATGGAAGTACAGGGGGAACGGGAGAAAATTGATCATTTATTTAAGATATTAAAAGGGGAACGTTTTATAGAAATTCATCAGTGTGAGGCGGATTTAATACCTGTAAAGCATGAGTCTGGGTTTCAGGTCAGATGAAATAGAAAATCCTTATAATCCCGGTATTTACAAGGAAACTTGTATATACTGGGATTTTTGTGTTATAAGAATGTGTACAGACTATGAACTGCAACATCGGATTTTGAACATGGGATAGACGGATATTGCATTTACGGTCATTCATTTATCCCGTATAATGAACCCATAAACAAGAAATGGGAGGAAACATCTTATGAGGTTAAGAAGAATTGGAGCAATTACACTTGCGGCACTCATGACAGCGGGTACGCTGGCAGGTTGTTCAGGCAAAACAGCAACGACTGAAACAACAAATGCCCAGACAACAGCAGCAGCTGAAACAAAAGCGGCAGCAGCTGAAACAAAAGCGGCAAGCGGGGAGAAAACTGTGATTAACATCTGGTCCAAGGATCGCCATGACGCATCCTATGTACAGGAAAAGGTTGATCAGTATAACAAAACCAATACAGATAATATTCAGGTAAATTACCAGCTTTATACGGACAACTACGTTCAGGCCATAGATATGGCAGTACAAAGCGGTGAGCTGCCTGATATCATGGTTCAGCAGGATCAGATGTTTGACAAATACGTGAATGAAGGTCAGTGGGCAAATCTCTATGACTTTATGGATGATGATATGAAGACGTATTTCAAGGACGTCATCTTTCCTGGTTATAACGAACTGGATGAAAAGCTTTACTTTATTCCCACCACTGGAACGACCTGCCGCCTCTTCTATAATAAAGAAATATTTGCACGTGCAGGGATTGCAGAGCCTCCAAAAACGTTAGAGGAAATGGTAGCAGATTCCAAACTCATTACTTCCAAGCTGTCTGGTGAGGGAATTTATGGATTTGCTGAAAATATGAAGAGTGCAAGCTCTGGCTTACAGCGGTCCTTAATGGTCGGACTTCAACGTGAAACAGGACTTGTAAATGGATATGACTTTGTAAAGGGAGAATATGATTTTACACCATGGGCAGAATCTCTCAAATTATGGAAAGAACTGCTTTCTGAGGATAGTGCATTCCCAGGCTGCGAATCCCTTGATATTGACCCGTTAAGAACGCAGTTTGCAGCAGGAAAAATCGGTATGTACATGTCTTACAGCCATGCAGAGCCAGGAGTATACCAGAATCAGTTCCCAATGGATTCTGATAAATGGGATTGTGTTCCCATTCCAACCGTTGGAGGCAAAACCAATGGAAAACAGTATTTCTCCGGAACCGGCGGATATGTTATTAATGCTAAGAGCCCTAATTTAGAGAAGGCATTTAAAGTATACAAAGATATTTTCACCAATGAAGATTATCTGGTTGGCTACTATGAAGGCGGTTACGGTGTGAGCATTCTGCCAAGTGTTATTGCAAAAGCAAAACCAAGTGCTGACTTCCAGAATAAAAAATGGCTGTTGATATCCGATATAGATGCACTTCTTCCAAAGCCACCTCACTCAGCATTTGCTTCCGGTATGGTTGTGGAAGGTGAGGATATGTATAAGACCTGTGAATCCATTTACTATGGAGATGCAGATCCAGATGCAGCATTAAAGGATTTAACTGATCGTTATAATAAGGCCTATCAGGATGCGATTAAAAATAACACAGGCTATGAAATAAAGATTCCTGGTTACGATCCGCAGAACCCAAAATTGCAGTAAATAAGTAAGTAATGGAAAAGAGGGGCCACTTCAATAAAAGAGGCAGCCCCTCTTTCGTTAAGAAAGGAGTACACAGATGAAAGAAACGATAAGCAGGAATCTCAGAATAAAGAAGACTTTAAAACACAACCTGCAGACATATTCTTTTTTGCTGCCAAATCTGATTCTTTTTACAGCCTGTTCTCTGTATCCGGTTGTATGGACGTTAAAGTATGTATTCTTTCAATATGGCGGCTATGGAACCGGGAAGCCGATATTTGTAGGTATTGCTAATTTAGCAAGAGTATTTCGGGATAAAGTGTACTGGGAAAGTGTACTTCATACGTTTACTTACGGATTTGGAAAAGTTCTAATTATTATCCCTCTGGCCTTTTTCCTTGCATTTCTTTTAAATCAGCAGAAACGCGGAAATGGAGTTACCCAGAGTATTATGTTTCTGCCCACAATTATGAGCTCTGCCGTCATGGGTCTTGTATTTTACTTATTGTTTAATGCTTATAACGGTGAAGTTAATAAATATCTTCTGGAATCGGGAATCATCAGCCGTCCTATTAACTGGCTTGGTAAAGATCACGCCATGAAGACACTCATTCTGACTGCCGTCTGGGGCGGTGTGGGAAACTATATGGTTTATTTTATAGCAGGAATCCAGCAGGTATCGGAGGATGCCATTGAAAGCGCCAGAATTGATGGAGCGGGCAAACTTCAGACGATCTGGTATATCATTGTTCCAATGCTGGGACCAATTTTAAAGATCATTATGATGCTTGCAATTACATCTGCCTTCAATGATATAACCAATGTTATGGTACTTACGGAGGGTGGTCCCAATAATGCGACCATGGTCATGTCTCTTTACGGATACCGGTATTTCTTTCCAATTTCAGCTGCGGAAGCAACGATCCCCCAGTATGGATATGGTGCGGCAGTCAGCGTAGTTTCTGCTGCTATTGCAGGTGTGGTTACGGTGATTTATTTAAATGTTTCTAAGAAACTGGATGATATTTATTAAGGAGGCAGATTATGACAGAAGCATATGCACAGAATAAGAAAATGAAAAAAATACATCTGTCTGACAAAGCCCGGGCTGCGTTGATTTCGAAATGGGTCTTTTTGGGGATTATGATTGTTTTTACCCTGTATCCGGTGATTTATACTGTTCTTGGATCGTTTAAGACCAATGCCGAACTGACTCAGGGAGGTGGCTTCTTCCCCAGTGTCTGGCATTTTGAAAATTATTATAAAGCGTTTATACAGGCTAATTTTACTAAGTATACGTTAAACAGCGTTGTGGTCAGCATATCGGTGACGATTCTCGCTGTGACTACCACTTCACTTGCCGGATTTGTTATGGCAAGAAAAGATTTTGCAGGAAAAAAGATTCTGCTTGCACTTTATATGTCTATGATGTTTGTGTCACTGGGCTCCGTTACTCTCTATCCCATTTACGAACTGCTCCGTGCGCTGAAAATAAACAAAACCATATTTGCGCTGGTAATTGCCCTGACCGGAGGGCAGGCCACCAATGTATTTCTGGTTATGGGATTTACCAAAGGTATCCCAAAGGAATTAGATGAAGCCGCCATTATTGACGGATGCAGCATTTACGGAGTGTATTCCCGCATTATTCTTCCGCTGAGCAAGCCAATTCTTGCAGTTGTGGCGTTATTCTCCTTCCGGAACGCGTGGAATGATTATATTACCAGTTTAATTATGACAATTTCCATACCAAAGCTTCAGACTTTAACTGTTGCAGTGGTTCAGCTGAAGTATTCCGTTAATTCAGCAGCGGAGTGGCACATAATGCTTGCAGGTGCTTCCATAGCAATTATTCCGATCCTCATTGTATACATGTTTTCTAATAAACAGTTTATTGCAGGGCTGACGGCCGGTGCGGTAAAAGGTTAGCCTTTCCATTTTGTAGCCGGAACAGTCTGTGTTCTGGCTATTCGGCCTTTCGGATGGTATGATAGAATAGTATTAGATGTACATACAAGGAAAGGCGATATAAAAAGGAAAATAATGATGAAAAAAATTTATAATAACCTGCGGTTTCGGAGCAAGATTATCCTGATATTTGGCATTATGTTCTTTTTAACAACGGCAATCAGCGGTTTTTCATATTATCGATATACGTCTCATGATATCGAGGAGAATTTCAGGGTCAGTGCGGAAAGTGTACTGACACAGATTGTGGATACCCTTGATATGCGGCTTGGAGTGATCAGGCAGAGAGCTCAGGGTATGCTGACCAATTATACCTTTGTAGTCAGCTTTTCTGATTATTTAAACAATCCCAATGATTTGAATTTGATAAAAACCATGGGAACCGTATCTTCATTTTTAAAGGATTTGGAGACAGGGGAAAATCTGCTGCATTCATCCTATATTTATACAGACAAGCGGGAATTTGACAATTTTGTCCGGATGAGAAACTGGCAGTTTCAATTTAAAGAGTCGGAGTATTATAGTTCCTATATAGGAGGACCGGGGAAAGCCATCCAGTGGTTCCCGTCACAAACGGATCAGATCTTTCAGGATACGGATCAGATCATTCCCTGTGTGAGAAGGTTTAGTGTGGAGGGGTATAAGGGCAGCTTATATTTAATCCTTCAGTTAAAGAAAAAGGAACTGGAACATATATTGGCAGGAAAATATGAGTTTTTTGATAAGATCATTATTCTGGATCAGGATGGTAATACAATTATCGGCTCAGAAGGCATTGATTCTGCAAAACTGATGAAACTGATCCCGAAAGAGGGAGAAAAAGGAGCAGTCCTCACCAGTGATTACGAGTATGAAGGCAATACGTATTTAGTGACCTGCAATCAACTTTCCGAAAATGGCTGGCAGATCTTTGGACTGAAATCAAGAGAAACTCTGCTGGGCAGCTTACAGAGTTTAAGAGATGTAATTTTAGAAACTTTGGGAGTGATCTTTTTGGTTGGTGTGGCAGCCATCCTGTTGTTATCCTATCAGCTGACCAACTCTTTGAGAAGACTGGAAAAGCGCATGAGTCTGGTTGAAAAAGGAGATTTTAATACCCGCTTTTTTTATCCGTATAAAGATGAAGTGGGGAGTCTGGCTAAGAGTTTTAACTATATGATCGGAGAAATCCAAAACCTGGTAAGGAAGCAGGAGGAAACAATCGAAGAATTAAGGTGGGAGCGGGATCATGCAGCCGAAGTACAAAAGCAGAAGAGAAAGGCGGAACTAAAGGCATTGCAGGCTCAGATTAATCCCCATTTCCTCTATAACACGCTAAATGCAATCACGTGGCAGGCTGCTGATCAGGGTGCAGAGGAAATCAGTATTCTATCTAATTCTCTAGGGAAATTCTTCCGGATTTCACTGAGTAAAGGAGCGGAAATTATTACCTTAAGAGAAGAAATTGAACATGTTACCAGTTATCTTGATATTCAAAGAATCCGCTATCATTCAAAGTTGAATTACCAGATTGAAGTAGGGGAGCAGTGGCTGGACATAAGGGTAATCAAACTGATTTTACAGCCGCTGGCAGAGAATTCGATTTATCATGGCATCAAAGAGAAGAAGGGAGAAGGACTGATACGGATTTATGAAGAACCATGGGTTGAAGGAGAACAGAAACTATTAAAACTGATTGTATGGGATAATGGAGCAGGAATTCCAGAAGAAAAGTTAAAGATTCTGAATGATACATTAAAAAAAGGAGTAACAGACCGTTTGGAAGGTTATGGAATCTATAATGTAAATGAAAGGCTCCGTTTATTTTACGGAGAGAATTACGGACTACAATTTGAGAGTGTAGAAGGTCAGTGGACCAAAGCAATGCTTACACTTCCAGTCACAGATGGGGAGATGGATTCATGTATCGGGTCTTGATTGTAGATGATGAGGATTATGTAAGGGATTTACTTGTAAAAAACATTCGAAGCTCCTCGTTAGCTGTGGAAGTGGTTGCAGTAGCGGGAGATGGAAAAGAAGCTTTAGAATCAGCTCTTCTCTTAAAACCGGATATTTTAATCACGGATATATCCATGCCTTTCATGAATGGATTGGAATTAATTAAAGAGATGCAGAAAGCCAGTCTTATAAGCAAATATGTTGTAATCAGCGGATACGATGAATTTGATTATGCCAGACAGGCTATTTCTCTTGGTGTAAAGGATTATCTGTTAAAACCGTTTTTGCCCCAGGAGCTGGAGGAAGTTTTAGAGAAGATGATAAACGAGTTAGACAGTCAGAAAACACTGCAGCAAAATATGAGTCTGCTTCGGGAACAGGCGATTATCAGAGAAGGTCTTTACAGGGAAAAGGTATGTAAGGATCTTCTGGAAGGGCGTGAATGCAGAGAAACGGACTATGAGCAGCTTGGTATGAACTTATCAGGAGACTATTATCTGGCAGGCATACTCCGTCTTGCAGGCGGAACCTGGGATTTTAAAAGTCAGGAAAGTGTAGAGGATTTTCTGCTGCTGATTCGGGAAGGTTATTTTACACCGGATATCCGCCTTTATGCGGTTAGTTTTGATGGAGCCCATCTGGTTGTAATCTGGTGCGGGACAGGAGACGGGGAAACTGTTTTCACCAGCAAGATAAAAGCAGGCATGGAAAAGATACAGTCCAGTCTGAGAAAGTATTATCAGATCCAGCTTACTTCTGCCATAGGCTCTTCTTACAAGAGCAGGGAGGGGCTGTGTGCTTCTTATCAGGAAGCGATGTCGGTCTGGCGGGGAATGATTAATACAGAACACCCTATATTATTTTATGGAGAAGTGCATGAAAAACAGGAGGAGGGCAGCAGCTCGTCAATCAGAGACTGGAAAAATCAGATACGCCTTTCCGTACGGCTGGGGCAAAAAGACGAAGCGCTGCTACAACTAAAAGGCTTAATTAAAAGCTATGCATCTCTGTCCAATAAGAAAAATGACTACATCAGTGTGTCGGTAAAGGAACTGATTTACGCCATTCAAACTGATATGGAACATGACGGTTTTGACCGGGAGATTCTGGAGCCTGCAGCCTCGATGCAGGATAGGATCCATTATGGCAGCCTTATGGACATGAAGGAAATGCTGGAAAGCTATATAGAAACCTGCTGTCTGGTGATCTCAGATTATTCAGAGAAAACAAAAGCCAGTGCAGTGGTAAAACAGATGAAACTGTTACTGGAAAACAATATAAAAGACAGTAAGGTGGATTTAGAGTGGGTTGCTGACAAGGTACATTTTAGTGCCAGCTATGTCCGCCAGATTTTCAAACAGCATACAGGTGAAGGGGTTGGAGAATATCTGATACGGAAACGAATGGAGCATGCCGGAATGCTACTTCAGAAGACCAGTTTAAAAATACAGGAAGTGTCAGAAGAGTGCGGATATGAGAATCAAAGGTATTTTGCAAGCAGTTTTAAGAAATTTTACGGTTGTACGCCAACCGAATTTAAAAAGGCAGTAGAAGAAGAACGGTTATATTAAGGGAGGGATATCATGATACAGTTTACAAAAGCACAAATTACGCAGCTTCAAAAAAAAGGAGATTACTGGCCTGAAGCAATCAGTCAGCTAAAAGAGGAAGTAAGTGAGTTAATGGCAGAGCCGGTTCTTGTTCCCAAAACTGGAATAGCAAACTGGTTTCTTTATTATTACTGCCCCAAATGTTCGGTTCAGCTGGAATTTAACAGAATGAATGGGCATTACCATAAATGCCCGGCCTGTGGTCAGGTGTTTACAGGGGAGCCTTACGACAGCACCTGGTGGGGAATCATAAACTCCAGAAATTATACTGCTGCATTTAAAATGGGACTCTTATACCTGGTTACCAAAGAGGAAACTTATGCAAAAAAGGCAATCTCTATCATGACAGAGTATTCTAAATATTACAAAGATTACGAGGTGCATGGAGACATCCCTTACAATGGTCCTGGAAAATCAGGCGCCCAGACTCTTGATGAGGCCAATTTTCTCAGAAGCTTTGCTATGACCTATGATCTTTTATCCGATGTAATGACGAAGGCAGAGCAGACTTTTATCCGGGATGGCATGCTGCTTCCAGGTGCTGAATTTCTCATGGAACACCGCCATAATCAGTTACATAACCATGAGGTAATTATTAATTCTGCCATAGCCATTATCGGGCTGATTTTTCATATGGATTCCTATGTTAAATTTGCAGTTTATGAACCGTATGGCCTTCTTTATCAGCTGGAGCATGGAATGCTTTCCAATCATATGTGGTTTGAAGGGGCCTTTGGTTACCATTTTTACGCATTAACCAGTTTCTTTGCATATGAAAAGTTTGCTCTGCATACTCCTCACAGCCATATCAGTCATCCCAATTATAAAGCCATGATGGAGTTATTAGTGGATTATTTAGAGCCGGGATTTCGGATTCCAATGTTAAATGATACAAACTACGGACATACATCTTCCAGTCTCTATCTCTACGAGTTTGCTTATCGTGAGATGGGAGGGGAGAAACTTTTATATATTTTAAACCAATTATATAAAAATGAGAAACGGGATAATATGGAAGCTTTTATCTATGGTGTGGATGAGCTGCCTTCATGTAGTTATTCGTTTAAAAATTATCATGTAAATGAAGGACTCAGTGGAAATACCATTTTAAGAGGTTCCAATGGGCGGTATCTGCTGTTTAAGCATGACAGCTATGGCGGGGAGCACGACCATTATGACCGGCTGGACATCAGTTATCTGGCTTATGGAAAGCGGATCTCTCCCGACCTTGGTACCACCGGATATGGTGCCTTAATGCATTACGATTATTATAAAAATACGGGGTCTCACAACACCGTGATGATTGGGGAAGAAAATCAGGCGCCGGTAAATGCAGTCTTAAAGCGGTATGAGGAACTGGATGGGGTTATTTATGCAGAGGCAGAAGCAGACTGGACTGTTCCTTATACCATGCCCGACAGCTTTACCATTGTACAGTGGAAGGAAGAGTATTACAGATCTGTTAAAATGACAAGAAAAATTGCCTGGACAGATGATTATTTTGCAGAAGTTTTTCTGGTATCAGGAGCAGATCCTGATTTAGCAATTGACTGGGTTATGCATGTTTCAGGAGAGAACCTGTTAACGTTTAACGGCCGTCCAGCAGAAGGTTTTTCCATAAAGAAGCCATTTAAGCATCTTCATTCCGTAAAAGAAACCATAGCAGACGGTTCGATCGTAACTGCCTATCAGGATGGGGAAGTAACAACTCATGTATTTGGCTATGGATTTGGTCAGACTGTATTTAGCGCAAAAGGTCCGGATAATCCATCGGTATCGGATATTAACTACAGGATTGAGCGCTCCTTTGGAGGAGAGGCAATGTTTGCTCATGTAATTACCACAAGCGACGGAGCCTGTAAAGTGGACGCAGTATCATTTGAAGTGTCAGACGGATTTATGATGATTCATGTAAAGGAGGCAGACGGAAAAGAAAGGAAGTTAAGAGTATGATTGACTATGGCATCGAGTTCCACAATGTGGATCATTTAGAAGACGTGGAAGGAATGGGAGGAAAGAAACTTTGCCGCTTTCCCCATGATTTAAGCCGAAGCCTGGGAGTGGCGGAAAACAGGAACGCAAGATTCCGGGCTGACAGGGTCCATGGTTGTGAACTCCGGTTTGTAACAGAGTCCAAATACTTTGATGTAGCGCTGACGGCGGTGGAGCAGGATATTGATGTGCTCATTTATAAAGGGGACTTACTCCATAAAAAAGAAGTACTAAAGGCAGGAGTCTGCACCATACTTCATGTGGAAGATCCTCCTGTTTATGAGATTGTAAATGAAAATATGCTCACAGGAAAACAATTTGCCCCATGGATCTGGCGGATTCAGTTTGGAATGAATGGGGCCATCTATTTTCATTATATTGACACTTATGAAAGCACCCGAAGGCCGCCTAATAAAGAAGAAAAACCAGCTATTTTATGGGCAGCTTACGGATCCTCCATTACATGTGGAAGTGTGACAAACCTGTATTCCAACAGCTACATAAACCAGGCGGCGGTGACGGCAGGCTGGGATGTGATGAACAAAGGCCTTTCTGGCTCCTGTTTATGCGAAAGGGAAGTGGCTGACTATCTGGCAGAACTTTCTGTGGATGTTCTTTCTCTGGAAATTGGTGTGAATATGGTACTGTTTTTTGATGAGGAAGAAACCTGTAGGCGAGTGGAATATCTTCTGGAGACTTTAAAGAAAAGCCGGGCCAGCGATATTTTTGTGATTGATATGTTTCCCAACAAAGGACTCATCGCGCTGGATCAGGACTCCGCCTATTATCGGCATTACCGCAGTTTTAAGGAAATAGTAAGACAGGCGGCATTAAAAGTGGGAGATCACAGATTTCATCTGGTGAAAGGGGAAGAGATATTAAAGGATTTCACATATTTGAGTACGGATCTGCTTCACCCTTCTGATAACGGACATATCCGTATGGGGTCTAATCTGGCGGACCAATTAACAGGAAGAAGAAAAGGAGTTTTGCAGCATGAAAGACAAATATGATGTAATTGTGGCAGGAGGAGGACCATCAGGCGTGGCAGCGGCTGTAGCTGCCTCCAGAAATGGCTGTAATACATTGATAATTGAGCAGGAAGCCTATTTCGGAGGTATGGCAACCATAGCCGGTGTACCTGCATTTGGTCCTTTTACAAATGGGGAACAGGATTTAATTGGGGGCATTGGACGGGAAATTTTAGAGGCGTTAAAAAAAGACGGATATGAAAGTCCCTTTTATGACCGGAAACCAGACCGCATAGAAGGAATAGACTGGTATCCCATCGATCCGGAGCATTTAAAACGAGTCATGGATGATCTGGTAATGGGCAGTGGCTGTGATGTGCTGTTTCACACAACAGTCACAGAAGTCAAATATAAAGATGGTAAAATCGAAGCAGTCAGGGTCTGCAACAAAGGGGGATTTAAGTGGATCGAGGCTGACTACTTTATTGACTGTACCGGAGATGGGGATTTAGCAGCGATGGCAGGAGCGATGTGGGAATATGGAGATGAGGATGGCAGGGTACAGTCAGGGACACTTTGTTTCCGTGTTGCAAACATCGATGTGAATCGGTTTATGGACTACGTTGAAAAAGAAGGGGAAAACGGAAATCTTTCAGTTGCATCGGAAAAAGCAAAAAAAGATGGACGTTTTCCATTAAATGAGACCAAGGTAGGGGGGCTGGCTTTACAGGCAGATGGAATAGCAGGATTAAATTTTGGTCATGTATATGATTTAAAGCCTTTAGACCCATGGAACAAAAGCCAGGCTGAAATGGAAGCCAGAAGAAACTTACCAGAGCTCATAACGTTTTTAAGGGAATATGTCCCGGGAATGGAGAAATGTGTGCTGGCTTCCAGTGGTCCCTGCCTTGGAATAAGGGAATCAAGAAGAATAAAGGGCGGCTATACATTGACAAAAGACGATTATTTAAACAGAGCCGATTTTCCGGATGCAATTGCTTACTATTCCTACCCGATTGACATTCATGCAGCGCTGCCTGAAAAAAGCGGAAAGAATGAGAAACTATATCAGACTTCCAAGTATAAAAATGGCGAATGCTATGGGATTCCATACCGTTGTTTAATTCCCCAAGGGCTTAAAAATTTAGCTGTTGCAGGACGAATTATCAGTGCGGATCGTATCATGATGTCCTCCATACGTATTATGAGTGCCTGTTTTGCTACCGGGCAGGCAGCAGGTACGGCTGCGGCGTTAGGTATAAAAGCAGGAGGAATTGACCTTGGTGATATTGATACTGATATACTAAAGAAATGGTTAAGGGAACAAAAATTTCCTGCAGAAGAAGGCTTAACTTATTAAAGTACATTGAATGTTAATGTTGATAGTTTGCAGGTTTGATGGTATCCTGTTTCTAAAGACAAACAGATAAGATATCTAATTAAAAATGGAGATGAGTTTATGGATTATTCGCAGATAAGAAAGAACTTTGAGCGGCATGGATTTACAACACAGGTTTTTTCTACAAAGGAAGATGCCTGTTGTTACCTTACCGATCTTTTACAAAATCAAACCATCGGATTTGGTGGAAGTGAAACTCTGAAGGAAATGGGATTGTTTGAGGCCCTGCAACAGAAAAATGCTGTTGTATGGCACAATAAGGTTCCTGGCATGGCAGTGCGAAGACTTGCAAATTGCGCAGACATTTATATATCCAGTGCAAACGCAATAACGGAGACTGGAGAGATAGTAAATATCGACGCAACAGGAAATCGTGTAGCAATGACTGCTTTTGGACCTCAATCCTGTTATATTATTATAGGCAGAAATAAAATTACAGCGAATATTGGCGAAGCTTATTCCCGGTGTAAAAACATAGCTGCCCCCTTGAATGCCAAACGATTGGGAGCAAAAACACCATGTGCGGTTAAGGGAGATAAATGTTATGATTGTGACAGCCCTAACCGGATTTGCCGTATTATATCGGTAATTGAACGTGTACCATTGAGTATGAAGTGTGAAATTATTTTTGTTGATGAGGAATTAGGGTATTAATCTAAGCGAAATTACGTACCTATTGTAGGTACAGTTTCTAAGATTCCAGAAATGGGTGATAGAAACAAAAAAGAGGATTATCCAGAACATTCCGGAAGTCCTCTTTTTTCCTTGCAAATCAAAGGTTTAAGCAGATAACGGGAATCGGACCCGCCTCCTCAGCTTGGAAAGCTACTGGCAGGGGAGGCCTCGAATGGTATCCAGTTTCCTATAAGTTAAATTAGTATTTCCCGGAGCAGAGAGGTAGACATTAAATTATCTCTTTGAATGTTAGTTTATCGTATTTTTTATGAACCTTGTGAAACAGTGAGTAGGTAAGAATAAAT
>SVDS01000053.1 GCA_015057715.1 Paenibacillaceae bacterium | reverse complement strand
ATAAAAGAAGTCATAAAAGAGAATAGAAAGGCGATTGCCTTATATGTTATAACAGGTTTATTAATTGCATTTTTAACAAACTATAAAATAAGATATTTTCAAAAGATAATTGATGAGTTTAATGATCACACAATCAGAGTAGATACTATTCTGGTTTATGGAATTGTATTAATTAGTTTTTACTTGCTAAATTATTTTGACGAATACCCCAATCAAAAGCTTCGAAGTGGAATTTATTTAGATTTTAAAGTACAGGCTTTAAAAAAGGTTAGTAAAATCCAGTATATTGAGTATCAATCGTTGGGTACAGGAAAACTTACACAAAGTATTGAGAATGGGGCAAATGCAGGAAAAGGAATTATTTTTGAGTATTGGTTATGTGTTTGCAGGCAATTGATACCAACCATTTTATTCAGCGTCTTTTTTATATGGAAATTGAATCCGTTTATCACTTACTTAATATTGTTCGGTTATGTTTTTGTATTTATCGTAACGAATTTACTTTTGAAGTTACTATATTCAATTAAGGAAAAAATCTTGTGCAATGAAGAATTGATGAATCATTATCTGGTTCGCGGATTTATGGAGATGGTCACATTTCGAATGAGCTGCCGATTTCCTTATGAAATAGAAAAAGCAGTAAATTCGAAAAATGAGATTATAAAATCTAAAGTAAAGATGAATATGATCCACGAAGCATTTTTCACCATATTTGCAATACTTGTAGCATTTTTAAATGTAGGAATCCTTATATACGCCTGGTTGAATCCATCTGTCTCGATAGGAACCTCAGTGGCACTTATTTCCCTGGTTGAAAATGCCTATACACCAATTGCAATCTTTAATGTATTAACTGTCCAGTATAAACTGGATAAAGCTACATACTGCAGATTTGAAAAAATTCTTAACATGAAAGAAGATGAGCAATTAGAGAAAGGAAAGAGTGTTGATGTAGAACAAGGCGATATTAAGATAACAGATCTTTGCTTTCAATATAATAACAAGAAAGTTATTAATAATTTGAATGTTGAGATTCACAAGGGGGAAAAAATAGCGCTTGTGGGGAGCAGTGGTTCCGGAAAAACAACACTAATTAAACTTTTATTGGGATTATTAAAATATGATTCTGGCAGTATTCAGATTGATGGTAGTGAATTAAGGGACATAAGTCTGGAAAGTCTGTATAAAAATGTAAGCTATATCTCACAGGAAGCTCCGGTATTTGATGGTACGGTCAGAGAGAATATTGTTCATAACCAGAACCAAAATGACCAATACATCCAGGAAATATTAAAGAAAATGAAGCTAAATGATTCGGTGTCAAAAATGGATCGCGGAATTGGTACGCTTATCGGTGAACGTGGTATGATATTATCCGGAGGTGAAAGGCAGAGACTGGCATTAGCCAGGCTGTGGTTTCAAAAAAATAATATTGTAATTCTGGATGAAGCGACTTCTGCCTTGGATAATATAACCGAAGAGGCTGTTATGAATGAAGTAATGAACCTTCTGTCGGAGAAAACGGTTATAGCAATTGCACACCGACTAACTTCCATCATAAATTTTGACCGGATTATTGTATTTTCTGATGGTCATATTGTTGAGCAGGGAACATTTGATGAACTATTAAAGAATGGAATGTATTTTTCTGACTTGTATCATAAGAGCATGCAGTAAACGAGTTTGTAGAGAGGATATTCTCCTCTCTACACTTATATTTTACCATGAAAACGGTTAAAACTCAAGACTACAAAATTCAGCTCAAAAGGGATATACTACTTACACGAATGGAGGTATGTATATGGATGAGCAAAATTGGCTTGAAGTCATGAATCGGCAGCAGTGGTTGAAGCAGATACAGGAAACCAATCAGTATACATGGAAATATGGGCTTCAATTATCGGAGGAAGATACGGAAGTTTTGATTGAAGAGAAAAGCCATACGTTGAAAGCTGAACGAAGAATTGAATTTGGCCAGAGCGTGATTCCGCAGATTATATATATTTTCTGCGATTCTGAATTTATTTCTCAGGATAACTATTTGGATACGTTGATCCGGCTCCAGGAAATTTTTTTTCTGTATAAGAATGAAATGCAGGATGAGATTACAGATGAAGAGCTGCTTAATTTTATGAAAGAACAATTTGAAGATGTTTGCTATGGGGATCTGGAGTATCTGGAAAGCACTTGTCTTGAAATATTCAGTGAGGCAATCAGGGCTGGTTATAAGGGGTATAAGATTACCCAGGGTAAGGGAGAGTTTTCCAAGATAGACATTGTTCAGAGGTGGGATAAAGATCTGTATTTACAGACGCTGAAAGAACTTTGCTGGAGGTAGTTCTTATGGGGGTTGAGATAGAAGAGGAGATATATTAAATGGAACCATATTACTATAGTCAGATGAATAAGCAGCAACAAAGAATTTACCAGGTCATTAAGAGCGGCCTGGAGTCACTTTCACAGAGCTTTGATGTGCAAAGAATCGATGGGGCTGAGCTGAGCGATATCTTTTTTAAGCTGAGATTGGATTGTCCGGAGATATTTTATGCTTCCACTTTTCAATATTCCTTTTACGATAACTCCACACTGGTAAAGATGAAGCCGGTTTATTTATTTGAAAAGAATAAAATTAAAGAACATCAGGTGGCTATGACCGCCAGGGTGGAGAAGCTTGCCAGGGTGGTGAAAGATAAAAGTGATTGGGAGAAAGAACTTTACATTCATGATTTTATCTGTGAAAATGTTACTTATGATAAGTTGAAAAAACAATATTCCCATGAGATCCTGGGCCCCTTGGGGCAGGGAGTGGGGGTTTGTGAGGGAATCGCAAAGTCGGTGAAGATCCTTTGCGACCGGCTTTCCATTCCCTGTATTGTTGTTATTTCAGAGAACAATCTAGAAAAGAACATCAAATACAGGCACGCCTGGAACGTGATTCGGATCAATGGGATGTGGTATCATCTGGATGCCACATTTGATAATACATTAGGGAAAAAAGAACTGAGATATGACTATTTTAACCTGGATGATAAGGGAATCTTTAAGGATCATGAGCCTGTGATATATAAGGTTCCGGCATGCGGAGATGGGGATCATTTTTATTATAGGGATAAAAAACTTTCTTTCACCAAAATGGAAGAGATAGCAAAGAGATGCCAGCAGGCAATCAAAAAAGGAAAAGTCTTTACCTTTCATTGGCGGGGGGGATATCTCACGAAGGCTGTTATGGAAGAATTATTACAAATAATAGCAGGAGAAGCCAGGGGGAAAAGCAGACATAGTCAGATTTCTATTAACTGGCCTCAGGCAGTTATCCGCGTGAAATTCCTTGAGGAGCAGATGGAAGATTCAGTGAAAATGGAGGATGCATACGAAGAGGAAAATGACGGGACTCCGTAGATATGGCTATTATTAGAGCCGTTTTTCCTGTATTGCAGTGCGGTATTCTGTAGGGGTGGCACCAACCAGATCTTTAAACTGCTTGGTGAAATAGCTGGGGCTTGTAAAGCCACAGTCAAAAGCAATTTCAGTTATGGGGGCATCTGTGGTTGAAAGCTGCTCTGCAGCTTTAAAAAGCCGCCTCCGCTGAATATAAGCCATTGGGCTGTAATGCAGATACCGGCTGAATATGCGCTGGCATTCTCTGGCACAGATATTTGCTGTATCTGCAATTTCTTTCACCGTCATCACATTTCTTAGATTTTCGTCAATCCATTCCAACATTTGTTTTAAACGGGCTTCCTGAATTGTTGGCATTCTGCGGGAAGGCATAGTCTGATGCTTTTCCTTTGTGTAAAGCAGTATTTTTGACATTGCTTCCCGAACTACAAATTCATAACCGGGTTTTTCCTCTGCGCAGGCAGTAAAGGCGATATCAAACTGCTGAAAAAACGGTTTATCTTCAGCTTCTCTTCCAAATTTCAGAAAATCTGGTCCTGCATTCAATAAAGGACGTACATACATCGTATCAAAAACACTTCCAGGCGTACCGCCTATAATACCGGAGTCAAACACAAAGGAATGATAGACACAGGGAGAAGGTACAATTGCAGTAAAAGAATGCAAAACACCAGTATTGATAAAGCACCCTTCGCCGGCTTCCACGTAATAGGAATTGTCTCCAATCTGAATCAGAACACTGCCTTGTAATAAAATAAAAACTTCTAATTCCAAATGCCAGTGGGAAGGGATGCAATCTGCAATATATTGGTGGATATCACCTTCATTTGCAAGCAGGTCAAAAAGCCGGAAGCCCTGTTCCTGCAATTCTTTTCTATGGCTGTCTGTTGAAACATAATTTCTGTTTCGAATCATTTAGATCCCCTCTTTTGTCGTTTTTTTTATAGTATATGACGTTTTCGTGAAAGCAGCAAGTATTATTTATGTATATAATGGGAGTAGGAAATACAGATAGAATGTGGGGTTTCAATGCTGTATTAGACATCTGTCAGGGAGGAAGAGTTTTATGCAGATGTATCACAAAAGTCGTGTTCTTGATATGACGAAAGGCAGCCCGTTTCAATTGCTTCTCTATTTTTCCCTACCGCTTTTTTTCGGAAATTTATTGCAGCAGCTATATAGTCTGGCGGATGCATCAATCGCAGGTCATCTGTTAGGGGATGGAGCTTTGGCAGAAATTGGTGCTACGGCGGCGCTATACAGCCTTATTACAAATTTTGTTTTTGGATTGAATAATGGACTGGCTCTGATTGTAAGCAAGTATTTTGGCGCAGGAGAAAAAAAGGAGATGAAGCAGGCTGTCTGCTATATGGTCACGATTGCCTGTATCTTTGGTGCACTCCTTACAATGTTTTTACTGCTGTTCAGGCATACAATTATAGAGAGGCTTCAGATACCAGAGGATACCCTGCCAGGTGCACTCAACTACTTTACGATTATTCTGGCGGGAATCCCTTTTTCTATGGCGTACAATCTGGAATTCAGTTTGCTTCAGGCTGTAGGCAACAGCTTCACTCCGCTGCTGTTTTTACTCTTTAGCAGTGTATTGAATGTAGGACTGGATTTTTTGTTTATGGGAAATCTGGCAATGGGAGTGCAGGGGGCGGCAATTGCGACTGTGCTCGCTCAGGGAGTCAGCGGTGGATTATGCTTTTTTTATATTGTAAAAAATTATCGGGACTTATGTTTTCAGAAAAATGATTTTCTTGTAAAACCTGCATTTGTTTATAAAATCCTCTGGACAGGACTCAGTATGGCACTTATGAGCACCATTTATAATATCGGAAGCGTAGTTTTACAGAGCAGTATTAATGCACTGGGCAGTGTCTATATAGCCGCCCAGATGGGGGCACGCCGTCTGGCTGAGCTGTTCTATAATCCAGGGCTTGCTCTGGCGACAAGTATTGCTACTTATTCCAGCCAGAATTTTGGAGCCAATCGCAATACACGAATAGGGAAAGGGATTAAAACGGCCTTGCTTATCTACGGTGTGTGGTGGCTGTATGCTGTTACGTTTACATTTCTGTTTGGGGAAAATGCAGTAAAGCTCATTACGGGAAGTGTCAGCCAGGAAGTAGTTTCCAGTGCAGTACTTTACCTTCAAATCAGTATACCAATGATTCCACCAATGGCATTTCTTGTAATTATGCGGAGCGCATTGCAGGGGATGGGGCATCCAGGGCTGCCCCTGCTATGCAGTGTAATCGAACTCATTGGGAAAGTATGGTTTTCCATTATGATCGTACCAGTGTGGGGATATCCGGCTGTATGTATCTGTGAGCCTGTCTTATGGGTCATTTGTGCGCTGGTTATTTTAGCCGCTCCATTGATTTACCGCAGGGAATTTGCCTGAGTGAGGATTTCAGCAGGAGAAGTAAGTTATTTAAAAAGAGAGAGGAACAGAGCATGATGGAAGCAGTTATTTTTGATTTGGACGGATTGTTGATCGATAGTGAAGTGATATCATATCAATTATACCAGGAGTTACTAAATAAATATGGACACTCTTTTACCATAGAGAATTATGCGCAAAACTATAGTGGAAAAACAGAACTGGGGAATATGGAAACTCTGGTGGATCTTTACCAGCTTCCAATTTCTGTACAGGAAGGACTGGACTACACGCTATCGCGGGAGAAAGAGTATTTTATAAAAGGAGTTTCATTAAAACCAGGTGTCAGAGAACTGTTGGATTATCTGAAGAAAAATAAATACAGGATAGCTTTGGCATCATCCAGTACCAGAGACAGAGCAT
This sequence comes from Paenibacillaceae bacterium, assembly GCA_015057715.1. Lineage (GTDB taxonomy): Bacteria > Bacillota > Clostridia > Lachnospirales > Lachnospiraceae > Lacrimispora. The sequence continues at coordinate 23,225 of SVDS01000053.1, read as the reverse complement.
TGTTTGCTTTGGTGCAACATGGAATAGATGGCTACTTTGATGAAATGGTGTTTGGCACAGAAGTTGAAAAGGGAAAACCCAATCCGGATATATTTTTGAAGGCATGCGAAAGATTAATGGCTGATCCAGAAAATTGTCTTGTACTGGAAGATAGTGAAGCCGGAATACAGGCTTCGTACTCAGCCCGGATTCCTGTGATCTGCATACCGGATATGAAAAAGCCAAACATAAAATATCAAAAAATGACAGAAATGATCCTTCCATCTTTATTGGAAGTGATATCATATTTAAATGAGAAATAATAAAAAACTTGATTATATCCAATGTTGGATATATAATTACTTTATCATTACAGATGAGGTGCTTTTCATGGTACAATTATTTATTCTATTCTTTTTTAGTATTAAACCGACTCATGGTTATGAATTTCAAAGGTTTATTAGTCTCAATCGAATGTCTGAATGGAATAATATAAAATCCGGTTCTATCTATTATGCAATTAAAAAATTAGAAAAAGACGGATATATCAGTATGATTGATAAACCAGAAGAAGGAGAAAAGAAAAAGCAGATTTATGAAATAACACAAAAGGGCAGAGACGTACTTAAGATATTGGCATATAAGGAGATGGGCAGGCCTTTGCAGGGAGCAGCATCGGAAAAATTTCTTTTATATCCCATAATTGCCAGTCTTCAGAAAGAAGAGATCATTCAATGCGTGGAAAACCATATTGGTGATTTAAAAGTGCAGAAAAACCGGATTAATGATTGGAGAAAAGAGAAGGAGCAAAATCCCTGTTCCATGGAAGTAATTACTTTGGATTATATGATAACAACCATAGAAAGTCAGATAAACTGGCATAGACTGCTGTTAGACAATCTGGACAAAATTATTCAGGAAACACATGAGATTGTAGCTCTGATTAAAGAAACAAACTTTATGAATTATGAATGCTAAATTGTGAATCATGCACCAAAACGAAGCTATGGTTTTGGTGCAAAAAAATATGATCATATCCAACGTTGGATAGTGAGGAGCGGAAAATGAATGTTCTGGTTATTTCAGGAAGTCCCAGGAGGAAAGACAGTTATCTGATCTGCATGGAGATTTGGAATGAATTAAAGAAGTATGATTCTGGGATTGAGTTTGAGTATCTACAATTAAGCCAGTCCAATATTTCAGAATGCAGGGGCTGTGCTATCTGCTTTCAAAAAAGTGAATTATTATGTCCCTGTAAGGATGATGAGATCCAGTCAATAAAAGAGAAGATGAAAAATGCAGATGCAATTATTCTATCCAGTCCAGTCTATGCTTATCAGGTTACAGGACAGATGAAACTGTTTATTGATCGTCTGTCTTATTTATTTCACAGACAGGAGTTTTGTGGGAAACCGGTACTTATTGTAGTTACTACAGATGGAGGAGGGAGCAAACAGGTTTATAAGTACTTAAAAATGACAGTATCCGGTTGGGCAATGGATCTGGTGGGTAATGTACAGATTATTTCCCCTATGTATTTCGAAAACAGAGAGCCCAAAGGTGTTTTTAAGTTTAATAAGCGGGTATATGCAAAAGGGCAGAAGAGAATAAAAAGCATTGCAAAAAAGTTATATGAGAAAATGGGGCAGAGCAATAAAAAAGTACCTACATTCTATGATATATTTCTATTTAACTGTCTGCGAAGTAAAATATATACATCAGATGCAGATCATACTTATTGGAATGATAAGGGCTGGATTGATGCTTCTTACTTTTTTGATGTGGATATAAATCCAGTAAAACGTTTCTTTGGAAAAGTAATGAAAAGGCTCATCGATATGCTTGGGAAAAAAATAACTTCAGGCACCTAGTCCTCAATTATATCTCTGTATTGCGAAAGTTGAGATTTCGATATTTCAGAGGAGTCATTCCAGTTTTTTTATGAAATATTTCTGTGAAATAGCTCTGATTGGGAAACGCCAATATAGAAGAGATCTGCGAGGGGGAATAGTCAGAATAAATCAGCATATTACTGGCAGTCTCGATTTTCTTATCCCTGATATAGTGACTGACTGTCACGCCCACTTCTTTTTTGAACAGTCGGGATAAATAAGAGGAGTTTAAACCCATGGCAGATGCAAGTGTTTCTATGGTGATCCGTGTATGGAGGTTGTCGCAGATATAGTCAATGCATGCCGCTATATGTCTTGAGGTTGCTTTATTTTTTCTTATATATTTCATACGTTTTGCATAGTCCAGACACATAATGGGATGCAGCGCGGCAACTTCTTCCGGTTTCGTACAGCTATCCGCTTTCTGTATATAAAAATCGCTGAGACTGTAGGCTGTTGACAGCTCCATTCCGCCCTCCATACAATATCTGGCTACCAGTGCAGCCGTGATAACAAAATGATATTTTATATTTTGAAGGTGATTAAACGAAAGAATGCCGAGACCATTCTTTGATAAAAGAGATTCCTGGCAAAGTTCCCGAACTTTTGTGGTGTTTCCTGATTTTATGACGGAATAAAATTCCTGCTCAGGTGTATAGGGAGCGCGGATTAAATTATTTTCTCTTCTCACAAATTCCTGAAACGCCAGTTCTTTTTTTATATTCATGGGAAAGATCCTCCAGTACACCGTTATTTTCTTTTGATATTATATCATGAAAACGACATAAAAGAAAAGAAAATGATATCATTTGCCAGTCAGATCAGATAGTATAAAATTATCTGAAAGGAAAGGTAGTGAAGCGATATGAAACTGAAAAGAGGGTTAAATTTAGGGGGATATTTATCCCAGTGCACTCACAATATGCAGCATTACAGTACATTTATCGGGAAAGCGGATATTGAGCAGATTGCAGCATGGGGATTTGATCATATCCGCCTTCCCATTGATTACGAAGTTTTGGAAGATCAGGAAGGCAATCCCAAGGAGGAAGGTTATCGGCTGGTACATAGTATTTGTGACTGTTGCAGGGCAAATAAGCTGGATGTGATTCTCGATCTGCACAAAGCGTATGGCTATGATTTTAATGATGCAGGGGACAGGCAGAAAAATGATCTGTTTCATAATTCCTATTTACAGGAACGTTTTGTGAATCTCTGGGACAGGATTGCAACAGAATTTAAAAACTACGATAACGTGGCCTTTGAATTGCTCAATGAGGTTGTGGAGAAGGAAAATGCGTTGCTTTGGAACGACCTGATCGACAAAACGGTGACGGCAATACGTAAAATTGATTCATTTGTACCCATTATTTATGGCGGAATTCAATGGAACAGCGCAAGCACATTAAAATTACTAAAAAAGCCGGAAGATAAAAATATTATCTTTACTTTTCACTTTTACGAGCCGCTTTTGTTTACCCACCAAAAGGCCCATTGGGTCAAACAGATGGACCCGCAAAAGGATGTTTTTTATCCCGAAAGCATGGAATATTACCGCTTACAGTCTGCCGTATTAGGAGAACAGGGGGAAGCAGTTTTAAACTCAACAGCTGAGACAATTGGGAAAGAGTTTTTAGAGATAATGGTGAAGGGAGCAGTTCTGGCTGCACAAAAAGCAGGTACTCAGCTGTACTGCGGTGAGTTCGGAGTGATTGACCAGGCACCTGTTCCGGACACACTGCGCTGGTTCCGTGACGTACATGATATATTTGAGAAGTATCAGATTGGAAGTTCCATATGGACTTACAAAGAGATGGATTTTGGACTGACAGGAAAGCATTATGATGACATAAGGGAAGAAATAATACAGATATGGACCCAGGAACAGTTATGTAGCTGCCAAACTGAGGCTTGACGAAACAAAAAAAGCATGTTAATATTTGTTCAATTAAATATTTGCATTACAAAGAATTATTTATAATTCGGAGTATAAGAAAAGGCTATGAAAAGAAAGAGTAGCATTTTCAATTCCAAACAGAAAGATGCCGGTTGATGAGAGGCTCATGGATAGAAAGTGTGAATACATCTTGGAGCTGCGCACCGAACCGATTTAAGAAGTAGGCTGCGACGGAGAGCACACCGTAATCAGGTGCAAGGGTATCGCCACGGCCGTACCCGATGAGGTAGACAACGTGAGTTGTCTATAAACTTAAGGTGGTAACACGAGAGTCACTCTCGTCCTTTTGATAACAGAAGGACGGGAGTTTTTTTATTTGATTTAACTCAGCTCTTTGTTTTCTGGATTTCTTATCTGGCATGCAAATATTAATAATACTATTACAAGGAGAATTTGAGCTATGTTAACACCAAAAGAGCAAATGCGTATTATCTGCAAAGGGGTTCACCAGTGTGTAAATGAGGAGGAGCTTCTTGCCAGACTGGAACAATCCTTTAAACAGGAAAAGCCGCTGACCATTAAATTAGGTCTTGATCCTTCCGCACCGGATATTCATCTGGGGCATGCCGTTGTTTTAAGAAAGATCAGACAGATGCAGGAGCTTGGTCATCAGGCAGTTATTATAATTGGGGACTTTACAGGCAGGATCGGGGATCCCACTGGAAAATCGAAAGGAAGAGTGGCACTGACCGATGAAAAAGTAAAGGAAAATGCAATGACTTACTGCGAACAGATATTTAAAATACTGGACAAAGAAAAAACAATAGTAAGATTCAACAGTGAGTGGCTTTCAAAGATGAATTTTGAAGATGTAATAAAACTGGCTGCAACGTCAACGGTTGCCAGGATGCTGGAACGGGATGATTTCCAGAACCGTTATAAGAATGGTGTTGCCATTGGAATCCATGAATTTTTTTACCCGTTGATGCAGGCTTACGATTCTGTAGAGATAAAGGCAGACATTGAATTAGGGGGGACAGATCAGACCTTTAACATTTTGATGGGACGAACGCTTCAAAAGTCAATGGGAACTGACCAGCAAATCGCTTTATTTATGCCAATTCTTGAAGGACTTGATGGCATAGAGAAAATGAGTAAAAGCCTGGGTAATTATATTGGAGTGAGTGAGCCGGCAGAAGTGATGTTTAAAAAGGTGATGGAAGTGCCGGATGATCTAATCATTAAGTATTACGAGCTGACAACCGATGAACACCCTGATGAAATTGACAGGGTGAAAGCTGAGCTGATAAGGGGAGTCAATCCCCGGGATATTAAGTTTCAATTAGCAAAAATTATTACAGGCTTATACCACAATGCACAAGAGGTGCAAAGCGCAATAACTTACTATGAAATGGCGTTTAGCAGGAAAGCAATTCCCAATGATATTCCCACATTGCTTCTGGATCTGGAGAAAGATACGGTAAATGACAGCATACCCGGACTAATTGAGCTGGGATATATAAAAAGCAGAAGTGAGTTTATCCGCCTCATAAGACAAGGCGGAATTCAGATCAATGGTGAAAAAATAGATGAGGACGAAATAAACAGTGTTCTGATTAATGGCGATGTCATGAGGATCGGCAAAAAAAGATTTATAAAAATCAATAAATAATGTAATCTCCCGCCAGTTTCTGGTGGGAGATATGAAAGTAATGATTGACGATGGCAATAAAATGTGTTATCTTATGTGTAATTGGAAGTTTTATTACCAAAATAACCCATCAGTGGTCTTGAAAGGAGAATGTGATATGTCAAATGCATTATTTGTGAAAGAGGTAATGAAAGAATAACTGAATATTGGGCATATGGATAACAGACATGTTTTGTATGCCGCTTTTAGACTCTTATATATCGCTTAACTCTGTTAAACACACCATAAGATGTGTTTTTTTTGTGCCTTTTTTTGGAAAGCCAACCGCAGTAACAGCTCATAAGGGCTATTACCGCGGCATTTTTATGCCCTTTTTTAATCGTTGGTAAATTGGTTTGCTGACGGAAAACAGGAAGAGAGGTTGTTTTTGAAAGAAAAAATGATTGGTTTTATCACGGCAGTTCACAGGGAACGTTATGAGGTAAGAGTAAATGGGGAAGATCTGTATGCCAGGCTAAAGGCGGGAATATATTTTACGAATCATTGCGAAGAAGAATTCCCCACGGTTGGTGACAATGTGGAGTTAGAGTATAATCCTCTGGGCGACTGTCTGATTATTAAGACACTGGAACGAAAAACTGCATTTTCCAGGAAAGATCCTGATGTGGGAATGGGAGAGCAGATTGTAGCAGCTAATTTTGATTATGTTTTTATTTTAATGTCTTTGAATTATGATTTTAATTTAAAACGGCTGGAGCGTTATCTGACCGTTTCGTGGCAAAGCGGGGGGCAGCCTGTTATTGTCCTTACAAAAGCAGATATTGCAGAAGATATCCAGGAAAAAGTGGAACTGGTAAATCAAATTGCGCTGGGTGTTGATGTCTGCGTGGTTAGTGCTGTGACAGGGGAAGGCATGGAACAGTTGGAAAATTATCTGGTGCCTGAAAAGACGACTGTATTCCTGGGCTCATCAGGAGTGGGGAAATCCACGTTCACCAATTATCTGCTGGGAAAAGAGCTTATGGAAACTGGAGAAATCAGGGAAGATGATTCAAAAGGGCATCATACTACGACTCACCGCCAGCTGTTTGTAATGGATAATGGAGCCAGGATCATTGATACACCGGGGATGCGGGAACTGGGAATGTGGATTGTGGATGATGGTATAGACTTCAGCTTTACTGATATCAATGATTTAATATTACAGTGCAGATTTAGTAACTGCACCCATAACGGGGAACCGGGATGTGCAGTTACCCAGGCACTGAAAGAGGGGACATTGACAGAAAAAAGGTGGAAAAATTACTGGAAAATCCAAAAGGAATCCAAGTTTCAGGCGGCGAAGGAAAGCCGGAAGCAGGCAGTTGCAAAAAAGAAGTGTAATAAAAAGAGCAGGGGAGAATGGTAAATGAAGATTATTAGAGCAGAAGAAGTTCATGTGGAAGAGGCATTGAAGTTAGCAATAGGCGAATATGAAAATGAGTGCAGACAGATAAAGCAATTGCCGGTAATTGACGTAACGGAACAGTTACGGGTATTGATCACCGGTTTATTCCGTAAAAACTATGGAGTAGTTGCTATGTGTGAAGGAGAGATGGCCGGATACCTTGCATTTACAGGACCCATAGATGGGTATTTTGGAACATGCCGGGGAGCTTATTCTCCACTGGGCGGAAATGCCTTTTCCGGTAATGACAGGGGAAGACTTTGCTCAAAGCTGGTGGAAGCAGGAATGAAGCAATTATTAACGGAGGCCGGAGTTACCAGTGTTGCCCTGAGCAGGTATGCGGATGATCCTTTTGTAGAACGGTCTCTTGTATTAAATGGTTTTGGTATCCGGTGCAGCGATGCTGTTATGGATTTAAATGAATTTGAGCTTAATATTTTCAATAATGAATTTACTTTTACAGAGCTGATTGGAGATGAAAAGAGACGCATTCTTGATTTAAGATATGGATTAGTAAAGCATATGTCTGATTCTCCCATTTTTTTCCCAACAGATATCCGGCAATATATGATGCATTTTCCAAAAGAGCAATCCCGTATATTTGTAGCCCTTAAAGAGGAGGCGGTAATTGGATACATGTCGATACAAGACGTAGGAGAAACTTTTATCAGCAAAACGGATTCCATGAAAAATATTTGCGGTGCATTTGTAAAAGAAGAATATCGGGGAACCCATGTCGGGGATGATTTGCTGTCTTATGTCTGTAATGTGTGTAAAAAGGACGGGATCCGATATCTGGGAGTGGATTGCGAGACATTAAATCCAAACGCACTCCGCTTCTGGGGAAAGCATTTTAAAAATTACACTTACAGCTATCATCGCAGAATTGATGAACGGGTCATTGGTTATGAATCTTATCTGAGAAAAGAGTGGATATCTAACCTGTAAAATAGTACAATAGTGGATAAAGTTAACATAGGGGGGAGTTTACAAATGATTTATCTGTCACAATTTTCATTTCCTGATATAGAAGAGGAATACAGCTTCACCATGGGAGAGAGACGAACTTGTTATGATACCTTTTATCCATTTCAGATTTTGTCAAAGAATCAGCTGACCAGGCTGGATTTTGAGCCGGTTACGATTTTATATGGGGGCAATGGGTCGGGTAAGACAACAGCTTTAAACGTAATTGCAGAGAAGCTTTGCCTTACCCGGGAAGCCCTTTACAACCGGTCTAATTTTTTTAAGGACTATACGGATCTTTGTTCTTATGAGGTGGAAGAGGGGGTTACAAGAGACAGCCGGATTATTACCAGCGACGATGTCTTTGACTTTATGCTTAATTTAAGGTCTTTAAATGAGGGGATACATCAAAAACGGGAAAAGCTGTTTGATGAATATCTGGACTCAAAGTACTCCAGTTTTCAGATGAAATCTCTGGATGATTATGAGAAGCTTAAGAAGGTTAATATGTCCCGGAGTAATACCCAGTCCCGTTATATCAGAAAGAACCTGATGGGAAATGTAAGGGAACATTCCAATGGGGAAAGTGCTTATCTGTATTTTTGTGAAAAGATTAAGGAAAATGGTCTGTATTTACTGGACGAGCCTGAAAATAGTTTATCACCGGAACGGCAGCAGGAACTGCTGAAATTCTTAGAAGATTCGGCGCGTTTTTTTCATTGCCAGTTTATTATTGCGACTCATTCTCCATTTCTTCTATCCATGAGAGGGGCAAAGATTTACGATATGGATGAGAATCCGGTTGATATTAAAAAATGGACGGAGTTGTCTAATGTACAGGCTTATTTTCAATTTTTCAAAAAGTATGAAAAAGAGTTTTTGTAAAAGGATAAAATAAAAAATATCAGGAGGGATAACCATGAATTTATCATATAGGAAAGCAGAAAAGGAAGATGCTGATTTATTAGTTCAGATTTATAATGAAGCGTTCTACGACGATTATATCAGATATGGTGAATGCCCTGCTTATGGAAGATCCAGAGAACATATGGAGAATTCCCTGGAAAAATACCCGAAAGAGATTATTTACTGTGATGATAAGGCCGTAGGTGTCATTGCTGTAGAAGTTTTGGGAAACGGTGAATATTATCTTGGCTGTCTTTGTGTGATTCCACAATATCAGGGGAAGGGAATCGGCTCACGGGCACTTGAATTTATGTTGGATCAATATTCAGACTGGAAGAAGATTACTTTAATCACACCAGCAGATAAGGAAGAAAATGTTAATTTCTATACAAAAAAATTTGCATTTAAAATTGATGGGACTCAGATGGATGGGAACGTCCAGCTGGCCCACTTTATAATGGAACGGTAAATGGAAGGAGAAAGGAACATGTATGTTTATTTCATGAAAAATCAAAAGCCTTTGAATGAAGAATTAATTAAGGAACACGTAGAGCATTTAAGAAGCCTGAAAAGTCAGGGGAAACTGGTGCTTTGCGGGCCGTTCAGTGATTATCCGGGTGGGATGGTTGTATACTTAGCTGAGAATCTGGAAGAAGCCACAAGCATTGCAAAGGCAGATCCCTTTATTTCATCAGGGTGTAAAACATTTGAAGTCAGGACATTGGAAGTGGCCAATGAAGAAAATAATTATTTGTTAGAAATTTAATAAAAGATGATAATAGAAGGGCAGACAGTGTTTAAACTGTCTGCCTTATTTTGTCAGGTCTATATAAAATCAACCAGGGATTTTCTGCGGTTAGGGAGACGAAGAGTGCGTAAGGCCCGGGCCTCGATCTGCCTGATTCGTTCTCTTGTAACACCGATATAATCTCCTACCTCTTCCAGCGTATGGGGCATATGACCGTTGAGACCAAATCTCATATTTACCACGATCTGCTCTCTCGGTTTTAGAGACTGTAATTGCTTATTGATTTCTTCTCTTAACATAATTTCAGATACACTTTCTTCTGGAGATAATATGGTTTTGTCCTCAATAAAATCACCTAAAAAACTTGCGTTATCATCGCCAATGGGGGTATCCAGTGATATAACTGATGCAGAATCCATCATAATCCTCTCGATTTTATCAACCGAAAGTCCTGTGATATCGGAGATATCCTTGGTTGTAAAGGATTCCTGTTCCTGATCAAGCCGGCGCAGGAGCTGATTGATCATGTTAACATCTTCTTTGTAATGCACCGGCAGTCGTATGGTTCTGTCCTGTTCTGCGATTCCCCGGGTGACAGCCTGACGAATCCACCACGTGGCGTAGGTGGAAAAACGGTATCCCAGTTTATAATCATAACGTTCCACAGCTTTCATAAGGCCGATATTGCCCTCCTGAATGAGGTCAAGCAGGGTTAGGGATTGAACATATGCTTCATGCTTTTTTGCAATACTGACTACAAGCCTTAGATTCGAACAAATAAGAGTTTCTTTCGCCTTTTGATCGCCCTGTGCGCAGAGCCTGGCAAGATTATATTCTTCTTCCCTGGTCAGTAAAGGCGCTTCCCCTGCCTGTAATAAATACATTTTAATGGAATCGTCTATATTTGAATCAAGTTGTTTTTCTAAAACTGCTGCATCCACATTCTGCTGTTCTGTTTCCGACATCTGATCCTCCCTGTATCTATGAAATCTCCCGTACGTATTCAATTCCCTCTAATGTATATATTTTTTCCAGTACATCAGAATGATTGAACTTTTGGGAAGTGCCAACTGTAAAAATAAGTGTTCCGAATTCCTCCTCTAACGTTTTTACTTTTCCCCGCTGCATATCATACAGAACAAAGTGGTTTTCACATGCAAAATCGGATAGTTTCCGCAGAGAAAATTGAGAATTATGTTCCAGATAAACCTCCATGCTTTTTGCGTGCTGTTTGATATAGATATCAACTTTTTTTAATACAATCAATGCGAAGATTGAAAAGAACATACCGATAACAGCGCCGGAGTAAAAGCCCGTTCCAATGGCAATTCCAAGCCCAGCCGCCAGCCACAGTCCGGCAGCAGTGGTAAGACCCCGAATTTCATCATTTCTGGTAACAATAATTGTACCCGCGCCCAGGAAGCCGATTCCACTCACGACCTGTGCGGCTAACCGGGTGGGGTCGGTTCCAGGATTAGTAACTGCGATATATTGGTTGGTAAGCATGACCATTGTGGAGCCGATACACACCAGTACATAAGTCATAAAACCAGCAGGACGATTTCGCAGCCCCCGCTCTGTTCCCAATATACCACCGACGATCAGCGACATTCCCAGTCTCACTATGATGGAGAAAATATTTATTTCCTGCAGATAAGAGGAACACTGATTCATATATGGCACCTTTTACACCTCTTTTTTGAAATAAAACACAGAGCCTCTCATGTCTTATTGCAAATTGACAATCAAGGCTCTTAATAGAAGCACCCTTATTTTATGTATCCGTTATTGGGCTGCCTGCTCTGCATCTCTTGCAGCAGCATATTTCTTTTCAGAAATTCTAATAATAATGCTGTCTTTCTCCACCTGAAGCTCAATGCGGTCACTTAAGAATTCAGGAATATCAGCCACTGTTATAATCGTACCAATTGGCTTTCCCTCTAAGTCTACAGTAACAGTATCAATCATGTCTTCTGGTAAAGAAGCATATGGGATCTCCATCAGCATCTTATCTAAGACTCCGGTAACAAATTCGGCATTTTCTAATATAACGTGTGCCAGGCTGTTCACCTTTGTCTTTGGATCGAGAGCCTGGAAGTTAATGTGCTCGATTTTACTATCTGTAAAGCATCTGCTGCTGTCCTTAATCTGTGTTACGATTGTCTGATCTTCTAATTTAAGCTGAATTTTACTTCCAAGTCTCTGCTTACGAAGCAGCTTTTCTGCAGTTTTTTCCTCCATTTGAATTGAGATGGAGTTGGGAAGACTGCCTCCAAAAATGCAGCAAGGCACAATGCCTTTTCTCCGCAATTGTTTTGCTTTTAATTGTTCATTACGTTTTTCCACTGTAATAGTATCCATTGTGATCCTCCTCGTAAAATTTTTTGGATATATTGGGGCCTCTATTGAAAAAGAAGGGCTTTTAATGGTTCCAAAATTATTGAAACCAGCAAAAGCCCTTCTCTGATAGACGGTTCTTTTATATCCAATTGACATAAGTATACCATAGTAAGCAAAAAAAAGCAAATCCATTAATTGTAATTTAAGCCGTTTGTGAGAAAATAATTTCTGATTATATAAAAAAAACAGTTATTTCCCCGTTGACACCAGAAAAAATTGTGCTAAAATTAGGATAACAAACACAGACAAAAGCGTTGACGAGGAGGAGTACATGCGATTCCGGATGAACAGAGAGAAGATGGCTGGTGAAAATCTTCGTGATGGAAGCATGGAAGTAGCCTTTGAGCTTTGGATTGAACGGATTTCATCTCAGTAGACTCCAACGGAGATTCCCACCGTTATCAGGGGAAGCGATATCGGAAGAAGATTTTTGATCTTCCCGTATTGTATTGAGAGCAGAAAATTATTTCTGAATTTAGGTGGTACCGCGGACACGTTAATTCGCCCTAAGCATAGCTTGGGGTGAATTTTTTTGTCTGTTTTGTAGTAAATATTACAGGAGGTATCCATCATGGATAAGAAGTATGATTTTCAAAAATCAGAGAAACAGTTAACAAATTTCTGGGAAGAAAACCAAATTTACAAGTATGGACAGGGAAAGGAACGGCCGGTTTATTCTATTGATACGCCGCCTCCCACGGTTAGCGGAACACTTCATATTGGTCATGTGTTTTCCTATACACAGGCCGAAATAATTGCCAGGTTTAAACGTATGCAGGGGTATGATGTATTCTATCCCCTGGGATTTGATGACAACGGTCTTCCAACGGAGCGGCTGGTGGAACGGGATAAGAAGATCCGGGCGGGGCAGCTGCCAAGGAGCCAGTTTCGTAATATTTGTGTAGAGACCATTGAACAGTATGAAAGCGATTTTAAGGGTCTGTTTAAAAAACTGGGATTCAGTGTAGACTGGGATTTAAGCTATCAGACAGTGTCTTCCCTGTCTCAGAAAATATCCCAGAGATCATTTCTTAATCTGGTAAAGATGAAAAAGGCCTATAGGAAAGAGTCACCTGTTTTGTGGTGCACCCAGTGCCAGACTTCTATCGCTCAGGCAGAGCTTGAAACTCTGGAATTGGAGTCCAGCTTTCACTATCTGAATTTTAAAACTTCTTTGGGCGATTTACCGATCGCAACCACAAGACCGGAACTGCTGTATGGCTGCGTATGCGTTTTTGTTCACCCCCAGGATGAAAGATATTACAAATTTATCGGAAAAATGGCCAGAGTTCCCCTGTATGATTTTGAAATACCTATTATGGCAGATGAGATGGTATCCATGGAAAAAGGAACGGGCGCTGTTATGTGTGCAACTTTTGGTGATTCTACAGATGTTTCCTGGTACCAGACCCATCAGCTTCCTTATAAGAAAATAATTCTGCCAGACGGAACCATAAACGGGGAAGTTCCTTTTATTGGAGGAATGGAAGTCACTCTTGCCAGGCGGACCATAGTGGAAGAATTAAAAAGCAGAAATCTGCTTGTAAAGCAGGAGGCAGTTTCTCATAGCGTGGCTGTTCATGAGAGGTGCGGCCATTCAGTGGAAATCATTATTTCCAATCAGTGGTATATTGACGTGTTGACTGAAAAAGACAGGTTTTTAAAGGCAGCGGATGAGATCAGCTGGCATCCGGCTCATATGAAAAAGCGATATCAGATATGGGTTGAGAATTTAAAATGGGACTGGTGTATTTCCAGACAGAGGTATTTCGGAGTTCCATTTCCGGTTTGGTATTGTAAGGAATGCAAAGAACCTGTCTTTGCGGAAGAAGACCAGCTTCCAGTAAATCCACTGGAAGAAATGCCAGGAAAGGCATGCAGCTGCGGGTGTACACAGTTTCTTCCGGAAGAAGCGGTTTTTGATACCTGGGCAACGTCTTCCGTAACCCCTTTCATCAATGCCGGATATGGTGAGGATTTTGACAGAAGCAAAGAGATTCTGCCCATGGGGATGAGAAATCAGGCTCATGAAATCATTCGTACCTGGGCGTTTTATACCATTGTAAAAAGTCTCTACCACACTGGTGAAATTCCCTGGAAGGACATTATGATCAGCGGGTTTGTACTGGCAAAACCCGGGGAGAAGATTAGTAAATCAAAAAACAATGCATCTAATTCACCTCTTGCATTAATTGAAACCTATTCTGCGGATGGAATCCGGTATTGGGCAGCCAGCAACAAACTGGGTACAGATACATTTTTCAGTGAAGATGAAATGAAGGGTTCCAGGAGATTTTTGACAAAGCTTTATAATGCGGCGAAGTTCGTAGTTTTGCAGCTGAATGATTATGAACGGAAGGAGGATTTTGATCCTGAGACAATGCTTCCCATTGACCGGTGGATGCTGGAACGGGTAAATGAAACCACCAGTGTTGCAAAAGATCTGTTAGACGATTTTGAAATTGGTCAGGCAAGACATGAAATTGATGATCTGTTCTGGCGGGATTTTTGTGATTACTATATCGAAATTGTAAAGGAACGTCTTTATCAGCCGGAAAAGCATGGCGTAAGAGAACGATATTCGGGACAATGTGGGCTGTATTACAGTCTGCTTGGTATATTAAAGCTGTATGCAGTTTATACCCCGTTCATAACAGAGTATATTTATCAGGACTTTTATCGGAGTCATGAAGAAATGTTGTCCATACACCAGACGCTTTGGGAACGGAAAGAAGCCAATCAGACTTATCTGGAATTTGGGGAACAGGTGAAGGAGCTGATCGGATCGGTTCGGAAGGAAAAGACGGAAAAGCAGCTGTCCATGAAAGATGAGATTCCTGAACTGATTATTACCAGTCCCAAAAGATTCCGGGAATTTTTTAAAGCTACAAAGCTGGATATACAGGCTTGTACCGGTGCGGAAAAGGTTATTATAAGGAGCTGAATGATTCAGAAAAAAGGTTGAGGTTGCGTGAGTCCCCCATCCGCGATATTCTTATGTTAAGGGGTTTGAAACGTTGATAGGAGAGGTTAATATGGAACGGATGGAGGATTTTTTCGCAGCACGGGTTGATGAATATGAAGAGCATATGCTTTCTGGAGTAGAAGGATGTGAACAGGCTTATGCGTTGATTCCATCCCTGCTTTCTGCATCATGCAGAAATTTACTGGATCTGGGATGTGGAACAGGTTTGGAGCTGAAACAGGTTTTTAAAAGGTTTCCGGAAATTTCGGTCACAGGCATTGATTTAACCAGAGAAATGCTTAATCATTTAAAAGAAAATTTTCCAGACAGGAAACTGAATTTAATATGCGGAAATTATTTTGATGTTGATCTGAAAAGGAATACATTTGACTGTACCATTTCATTTGAGACAATGCATCATTTTAAGCATGAAGCAAAAATCGGATTATATCAGAAGATTTTTGAAGCCCTGAAAGGTGACGGACGATACATTGAATGCGATTACATGGTAGAAGATCAGGAAGAGGAAGATCTTCATTTTGCAGAGTATAAAAGGCTCAGAGATGAGATGGGCATTCCGGAAGGGGAGTTTTACCATTATGACACACCATGTACTGTCACAAATCAGATTGCCATGTTAAAAAAAGGAGGGTTTGAGAGGGTAGAAATGGTATTCCGTATTGGTAATACCACCATTCTTGCAGCCTATAAACAAGTGATTCCTGATAAAGATTGACATATATTACATTATGGGGTAATATCAGATTATTATAAAGAAAAGAGAGGTAAGTGTATGTTACGTGTGTCAGTATTGGAGATCGCAACTAACTAAATAGTTGAAAAGGAAAGACGAAGACGATTTACGTGATTAGTCTGACCTTTTTCGGCTGCCATGCCGATAATTCTGCCTTACTGAATGCTTGACTTTTGCATTGCAAAAGCGCATACCTTCCAAATATATGTCTGTACCAGACTGACATTTTGAAAGCATAACGGTAAAGTTATGCTTTTTTTTGTCTTTTTTCCTAATCTGTCTGGAAGCAGGTCTTATTTGAGATCGCTAGAGCATTATGCCTGTGGGGCAGATGAACTGGCGGTCATTTTTTATTGATTGAAGGGGAAAATACATGGAAATTATTAAAACGGCTGGGTTAACCAAAAATTTTAAAAGATTTAAGAAACAGGCAGGTATGATAGGAAGTATTAAGGGGCTGATCAAACGGGAATATGAAGAGAAACAGGCAATTGGCAATCTGGATCTTACCATTCAGGAAGGGGAATTTGTAGGCCTGATCGGACCAAATGGAGCGGGAAAGACAACACTTGTGAAGATGCTCACCGGTATTATTGCACCCACGTATGGTTCTGTAAGCGTACTAGGGTATTATCCCAACGATCTGGAGCATGAATTTAAACAGCAGTATGCAGTCGTTATGGGCCAGAAGAGTCAGCTGTTCTTTGAACTGACCGTGGAAGACACACTTCGCCTTTTTAAAGAAATCTATGGATTACCTGAAGAGGAGTATGAGAGTTCCAGGGATTATTTTGTGAAATTGTTTCAGGTACAGGATTTAATGCATGTTCAGGTCAGGACGCTGTCTCTGGGAGAGAGGATGAAGATGGAACTCATTGCTGCACTGCTTCACAATCCAAAGATTATATTCTTAGATGAACCCACCATTGGACTGGACGCAGTTGCGTCGAAACAGATCCGGGGATTTCTGGCAGAGATTAATGAAAGAAGGGGAACCACCATTATCCTCACTTCACACTACATGGAGGACATTAAGGCTTTGTGCAAACGGTCAATTGTTATCAATCATGGCTGTAAGATCTATGATGGAGATACTGAGAAGCTGTTTGAGCGGTTTCAGAAGTTTAAAAAAATAACTTTTACCTTTTCGGAACCGACGCTGCTGCCAAATCTGGAGTTTGAAGCCCGGATTCTGGAACAGACACCTTATAAAAAGGTGATTATGGTGCCGAAGGAAAATGCGGCAGGATTGCTGAGAGAACTAATGAATCTGCTTCCCACTGATATAACAGTAGAAGAAGAGGAGATCGGAACCATAGTAGAAAGAATCTATCGGGAGGGGGGAGACGGGCTTGCGTAAATACCTGGAAATACTTAAAATTTTTATTAAGACCCAGCTTGCCTGGCGGGGAGATTCGGTCATTCAGATTTTATTTTCATTAACAAAGATTCTGTTTGCCTCTTTGCTGTGGGGAACTATATTTGCAGGCAGAAATGAGGTGGCGGGGTTTACTTTAAGCAGTATGATGTCTTACTATATTATCAGCTCTTTCCTGACTCAGCTGGATATGTCTTCTAAAGTGAGCATGGAGATCAGCCAGAGAATCAGGAATGGGACCTTTTCAAAATATATGGTACTGCCGGTAAATATTCAGGGGTATTTTGTTGCCATGGAAATGGGGATGGTGCTATTTCATCTTATTATTTACTTCATTACGTCTGTTATCTGGATTTTTGCATTCCGGATCCGATTTGTTTTTGCACCGGATCCGGTGATTGTGGCAGGGATAGTTATTTTAATTCTACTGGGGCTGTTTTTTATGGCTCAGCTTAATTATTATCTGGGGCTGCTTACTTTAAAATATGAGGAAATCGCAACCTTTCTTATGATAAAAGATAATCTGGTGGCGTTTGTCACAGGCAGTATTATTCCTCTTACACTGCTGCCGGAGCGTTTCCTATGGCTGATGAAAGCATTTCCTTTTTATTATGTGACATATCTGCCCTCCATGCTGTTGATCGGGCGGCTGAAAGGAGAACTGGGAATGGGGCTTCTGGTTCTTTCGTGCTGGTGTGTGATACTTCAGGCAGTCATTCATGTTACTTGGCAAAATTACAGGATTAAATATGACGGGGTGGGAATATGACGGGCAGAATAAAAAGAAATTTACGGATGGTAGGAGTCTTAATTAATTTGCGGCTGCAGAACTTAATGATGTTCCGGCTGGGTTTTTTTGGTCCATTCTTTGTGGACAGCTGCGTTTTTCTCGTCCAGCTGTGTGTGTTTGAGGTGATTTATTCTAATGTGGACCGGATCGGCACATGGGGGAAGGGGCAGATGATTCTTTATATTGGAACATTTTCCATGATTAATGCCATCAATATGGTAATCTATTTTTTCGGGATTAACAGCATCCCGGATAAGATTAAAAATGGAGAGATGGATTTGTACCTGACGAAACCGGTAAGTCCTTTGCTGCGGCTGACGTTTGAACGGATCAATCCGGGGTCTGTTCCACTGCTATTTTTAAGTGGAGTGATTATTGCCTACGGGATTAAAGAGGCAGGAATTAAGATTACTCCCATCCTGGTACTGGGTTATGTATTCTGGGTAGCGATTATGGCGGTATTGTATTATCTGGTTGAGGTACTGATCCGGTCTTTTACGTTTTTTGTATTGACCAGTGGAAACACAATCATTCTGGAGGAAGCAGGGCTCACCTTATGTATGCAGCTGCCGGGAATTGTGTTCTATGGAGTCTATAAAGTGATTTTTTATGTGATTCTGCCTTATGGGATCATGGCGACCATTCCGGTTCAGTTTCTCATAGGGGAGCTGACGTTTGCCGGGGCTGTGTGGGGAATCCTGGTTGCAGCAGGCTTTACCCTATTGACGGCTTTTGTGTGGAAGCAGGGGATACGGCATTATAATAGTGCAAGTTCATAGAAGGAGAAGAGTAAGATGAGAGATGGTTATGTGTTAAGAAAAGGATATCAGGAGGAGGAATGGGCAAGAAATAGTTTTAACCGGCTGGCAGGGAAGATATTTGGTCTGGATTTCGAAAACTGGTATCAGAACGGTTACTGGAAGAATAATTATATCCCTTATTCCATTTTTAAGGAAGATGAGGTCCTGGCAAATGTTTCGGTAAGTCCCATGGTGTTTCAGGAAAATGGAGTCCAGCGGCAATACATTCAGCTGGGGACGGTTATGACCAGCAACGCCTGCCGCAATCAAGGGCTGATCAGGCAGCTGATGGAGGAAATTCAGCGTGATTACGAAGGAAAGACGGAAGGCTGGTTTTTATTTGCCAATGAAAGTGTACTGGATTTTTATCCGAAATTTGGTTTTAGGAGGTCAGATGAATTTGAATATGCAAAGAACGTGACCATTGATCAGGAGGCAACTGCTGTTAAGATACAGATTGGAGAAAATGATGAGCTTTTCAGGCTTAAGCGGGGGATGAAAGAAAGCTGCCCTCAGAGTAGTCTGTGGTTGGAAAGCCATGAAGAGCTTACCATGTTTTATGCACTGGACTATATGAGCAAAGATATTTATTTTATTCCGGAGCAGGGGGCATACGTATTTGCAGTGCTTAAGAAAGGCCAGTTGCATCTGCAGCAGGTTTTTGCCCCGGAAAAGGTGGATTTAGACCGGATTGCAGCAGCCTTTGGCAGAGAGGTAAAGAGTCTGGTTCTGGGATTTTCTCCAATAGATAAACAGGGTTTTACCTGCTCAGAGATAAAAGACAGCGATACGGTACTCCATGTAAAGGGATCAGCGTTAAACATAATTGAAGGGGATTTCTTACGGATTCCTGAGCTGGCTCATACGTAACTATTTATAAATAAACAATTTGTTATAATTTTTAACCGGCTGCCATGAAAGAAATTGACGGTTTTACTGACTGGTGTTACAATTTCAGAATATAAGGAACGAAACTATCAGGAGAAACCTATGGCAGCCGAACCAAATGAAACCGCCCAAGTGAGTGAGATACAAAAGGAATATACCAGAATAGATAAAGACTGGCTCAGCCTTCATTATAAAATATCCATCGGAATGGTACTATTTGCCCTGGCAGTAGAATGCATTATGGGTCTCATACTGGTGAATTCGGACATGCTGAATACAACCGTTCCCAGATTTGTCTTTAAATTTATACTGGTACCAAGCGGCGTGAATGGATTGTGCGCAATGATAGACCATATGGTGGTAAAATCAGAGAAATTTTCTCAGACCGCTAAGATTTATACAGTATCCATAATTAACACAGTCATCTGCTTTTCCCTGTTTACGGCCCACAGTGCATTCACTGTTACGTATTATGTGTTTGTGACAGCGATAATTTTAACCACAGTCTATGCAAGTTATCTGGTTACACTCTGTACATCTGTCAGTGGACTGACGTTACTGGTGATATCTGAGCTGTTTATCACCTGGGATGTGGACAAGCCCACAATCTTTCAAAGTACGCTCAGACTGGGGGATTTTCTGATTGCTTTGTTTATTATGTTTTCCGTATCAATGATCTGTATGGTGGTAATTCACTATGAGAAGCGGAAAAACCGGGCCAGTATCCGCATTGAAGAAGAACGTGTCACTTTGACAAAGCGGCTGAAGATGGACGAGCTGACGGGAATCTATAACCGGAAAGCACTCCATGATGCCATGAGAGATTTAGAAGACTGCAATCCCCGGGATAATTATATATTTGGTATTACGGATATTGATAAATTTAAAAACATCAATGACAGCTGGGGGCATCAGACCGGTGATAAATGCCTGATCGCTTTTGCGCAGCTATTAAAAAACAGCTGTATAAAGGCAAATGTTTACCGATATGGCGGGGATGAATTCTGCATAATCTTTCATCATACTGATATAAATGAAGCATATGAGATGGCGGTTTTAATTCAGGATCAATTAAAGAAAGTAGAATTTAAGGAGCACCCGGAATTAAAGATGACAGCCAGTTTTGGGCTTGCACAATATGGGAGCGGGATGAATGCCGCCAGATTGTTTATGAGTGCTGATCAGGCATTATATCAGGCTAAAATTACAAGGGATGCCATACAGATACATGAAAAAGAAATATAGTAAGAGATAAAGAAGGGAGGTAATTGGCATGTTTGATTTTTTAAAAAAGGAAAACACAAAACATCACAAACCAAAGTTTGGACTTAAGGAATTGCTTCATTATGTAGGACCGGGGCTTTTGGTCACGGTCGGATTTATCGATCCGGGAAACTGGGCTTCCAATATCGCGGCAGGGTCAGATTATGGATACACACTGCTTTGGATGGTCACTCTTTCAACCATTATGCTGATTATACTCCAGCATAATGTGGCACACCTTGGAATAGTAACAGGAGACTGCCTGGCAGAGGCAGCCCACAAGCATTTAAAGCCCTGGCTTTCAAAAATTGTTTTATCAACTGCAGTTCTGGCAGCCATTTCTACCGCAATGGCGGAAATCCTCGGAGCGGCTATAGCCCTTAATCTGCTGTTTCGGATTCCGGTAAAGCTGGCCTCTGTACTCATACTGGCTTTGATTTTATGGATGTTGTTTACCAATTCCTACCAGAAGCTGGAAAAATGGATCATTGGCTTTGTATCCATCATAGGTTTGTCTTTTATTTATGAACTTAGTCTGGTAAATGTAGACTGGAATCAGGCAGTAAGGGGATGGACTACCATAGAGTTTCCCAAAGGTTCCATGCTGATTATTATGTCGGTGCTGGGGGCAGTGGTTATGCCTCATAATTTATTTCTCCATTCGGAAATTATTCAGAGCAGACAGTGGAATTTAGAGGATGAATCCATTCAGAAGCTTCAATTGAAATATGAATTTGCTGATACCTTGCTATCCATGATAATTGGTTGGGCGATCAACAGTGCGATGATTATACTGGCCGCCACCACATTTTTCACGAAAGGCGAGCATGTCTCAGAGCTTGGGCAGGCAGCAGAAATGTTAAAACCGCTGGTGGGACCTGGGGCAAGTATTATTTTTGCGGTTGCGCTGCTGTTTTCCGGAATCGCATCTACTACCACTGCAGGTATGGCTGGAGGATCCATATTTGCGGGAATGTTCGGAGAACCTTATGATCCCGATGATCCTCATACCAGGTTTGGAGTAACGTGGATTTTAGTAATTGCTGCGTTTATAATCTTCCTTATCCGTGATCCATTTAAGGGGCTGGTATACAGCCAGATGCTTTTAAGTGTGCAGCTTCCCATTACCGTATTTTTGCAGATTTATCTCACATCCTCAGAGAGCGTCATGGGTAAATATAAAAATGGACTTCGGGATAAGATTCTTCTCATTGCCATAGGTGTGATCTTGACGATTTTAAATATAATGCTTTTCATTGCTGCAGGAAAGGGCTGAAATTATGAAAAACCCATTAAGCTATCAGGTGACAGAATTTGATTGCGGACCCACTACATTACTGAATGCCATGAGTTTTCTTTTCCGCAGGGAGGAAATACCGCCTGATATCATCAAGCATATCATGTTATTTTGTCTGGATTCTTACAATACAAAAGGGGAATTCGGCAAAAATGGAACTTCCCAGATGGCGATGATGTTTATGAGCAACTGGTTTAACCAGTTTGGAAAAGTAAAGAAGTTTCCCGTCCAAAGTGAATACTTAACCGGGAGCGATGTGTATCTGGGAGAAAACAGTAAAATAGTTTACGGACTTCAGCAGGGTGGTGCTGTAGTCGCCAGGGTGATGTATGGCTGCTGGCATTATGTGCTGATAACAGGTTCTGATCGGGATTATGCTTATCTGTTTGATCCCTATTACAGGAAAAAGCCGTTTAAGCAGAAAAATCTGGAGCTGATTACCGATATGCCTTGCCTCAGAAACCGGAAGGTTCCATGGGAATTGATGAATGGTACAGGAAAAGAACCATATGCACTTGGCCCGGTGGAAACGAGAGAGGCGACCATCCTGTTTAACAGGGAAACCCAGAGAAAGCCGGCAGATACCATCGAGTATTTTATTTAGCAGAAATGAATCAGGACAGCAGGGGTTGTCCTGATTTTTTTTGTTTTACCTTATTGATAATTATGATATGATAAAGCTATATTTGGATTACTTTTCCAGTGAAAGAAATCAGTCAGGAGGAATTGCGATGAATTTCCCAGGTACGGTTGTTTTAGAAACAGAAAGGTTGGTAATACGTCCGTTTTGTGAAGCGGATGCCCATGATATGTTTTATAACTGGGCAAACAGCAGCCATGTCACCAGATATTTAACATGGCCGGTTTATAAGTCAGTAACGGACTCAGAGGAGACTCTTAACGCATGGGTGAAGGATTATGAAAATCCTAAGAATTTCAACTGGTGTATTGAATGGAAGGAGAACCATCAGGCCATTGGCAGTATTGGTGTGGTACATATGAATGAAGAGATTGAAGAGGCAGAAATCGGATACTGCATTGGCGAAGCGCATTGGAAAAAAGGTATTATGACGGAAGCTTTAAAGGCGGTGATGGGATTTCTTTTTGTAGAAGTTGGCTTCAATCGTGTATGTGCAAGACATGATACCAATAATCCTAATTCCGGCAGAGTTATGAAAGCAGCGGGAATGCTGTATGAGGGAAC
>SVDS01000052.1:6958-30045 GCA_015057715.1 Paenibacillaceae bacterium | reverse complement strand
TATAGAATAGGAAACGTGCACCTGGCATATGCAGATTTGGAGGAAATTATACATGAAGAAAAATGTAATCGTAGGACAATCCGGCGGACCAACCGCTGTGATTAATGCAAGCCTTTACGGCGTTATAATAGAAGGAATGGCTCACGAAGAGATCGGCCAGGTTTACGGCATGATAAATGGCATAGAAGGCTTCATGTCCGGGAATTATATGGATCTGACCAATGATTTAACACAGGAGGAGCTGGAGCTGCTGAAACTGACACCAGCGGCATACCTCGGCTCCTGTCGTTATAAACTGCCCGATGATTTGTCATCACCATTCTACCCTGCACTGTTTGAAAAATTCCGTGCAATGGAGATTGGTTATTTCTTTTATATTGGCGGTAATGATTCCATGGATACAGTAAGCAAGCTTTCCCGGTACGCTTCTCATCACAAAAGCAGCATTAAATTTATTGGTATTCCTAAGACCATTGATAATGATCTGGTTCATACCGATCACACTCCCGGATTTGGAAGTGCTGCTAAATATGTGGCTGACACGGTACGGGAAATTGTTTTGGATTCCTGTGTTTATCAGCAAAAGTCTGTGACGATTATTGAACTCATGGGCCGTCATGCAGGCTGGCTCACCGCTGCCAGCTCCCTTGCAAGAAAATTTGAAGGTGACAATCCTGTCCTGATTTATCTTCCGGAAGCTGCCTTTGAATTTGAACAATTTGCAAACGATGTAGAAAAGGCTTTGTCTAAAAAAAGTTCCGTTATTGTCTGCATCTCTGAAGGAGTTTATGATGCAAATGGAAAATTTATTTGTGAGTACGCAGATGAAGTCCGTACCGATACATTTGGTCACAAGATGCTGACTGGAAGCGGTAAAATGTTAGAGAATTTTGTCCGCAATCGTTTTGGTGTAAAGGTTCGCTCCATTGAGCTTAACGTAAATCAGCGCTGCAGCGGCATGCTTGCATCTGCAACAGATATCGAAGAGGCGGTTGCAGCCGGCAGGGAAGGAATCAAAGCTTCCTTAAACGGAGCCACAGGTATTATGATCGCCTTCAAGCGCATTTCTGATTCCCCTTATCAGATCCAATGCGTTACAGTTGATGTAAATGAAGTATGCAACAAAGAAAAACTTTTCCCTTCCCATTGGATCTGCGATCATGGTACCAATGTTACAGAAGATTTTCTTACCTATGCCCTGCCTTTAATTCAGAGTGAGCCAGACAGGATCATAAAGGATGGCAGACCCCTCTACCTGTATCGGTCTTAATATCGGGGAATTGCAGGAAAAAAGACTGTTTTAAGCTGGCAACACAGAGTTAGCTTGAAACAGCCTTTTTTCTATTTATGATATATTTTCTCAACTACTCTTTTTTCTGTTTCTACCTTACCCTTTTTCCCTATACGAATTACATGTTTTGTATTTATTTTATTATTTTTGTTAAATAAGTAATTTTTTGTATGCTTGCCTCATATGCTTATAATAATAGATGTTTCTATTTTCTAACGCACTTATGGGAGAAAGTGAACAATGGACGGAGATGTTTTTTTAGACCGCATACCATGCGGCATACTAAAGCTTAAGGCAGAAGAAAACTTTCCAGTTTCTTATTCAAATGAAATGATTAAGAACTGGTTTCAGTCACCTTCCTGCCTTGAGGATATGATCTGTGATTCTGAGTTCAGTGAAATGGAAGAAAAAATTCACAGTCATATGGAAATGGAATCCAGTACCTTCAGGCTGGAATTCAGATCCAAAGCAATGGATAACCACTGCTGGTTCTCCATGGATTTTAATTTTATACGAGAAGAAGAGTTATTCTATTGTTCTGTATCGGATATTACCTGCCTGAAAAGGAGTATGGAAAGCCTGAGAGCTCAGGAGGAGCAATACCGCCTTGCAAGCCGTCATTCCGGCTGTATTGTATGTATCTACGATATACCAAACAGAACCCTTTCTCCTTCCTCAGAATTTACCAGATGTTTTCCGTCCCCATTTAACACGCCCCTTTCCCCGGATTATTTAATCCAAAATGGCGTTGTACATAAGGAGAGCATTAAAGATTTTCTGGAATTTTACGAAGAAATGGAGCGGGGTACTCCGGAAGGCGAATGCGCGGTCAGGCTAAAAACCGGATCCGGGGAATATCACTGGTTTTCCAAGCATTTTTCGCTGGTATATACGGAAGAAAAAAAGCCACTGCGTGGAATTATTTCCTATCAGGATATTACAGACCAATACGAAAAAGAGCTGGCATATCAACGTTGGGCTGAGTATATGCAGGAACAGAAAAAAGACTGTATCGGCTATTATGAGTATAATACCAAATCAGATCTGTTTGAAGAGATAATCGGAGAAATGACCAGCAATGTTCCGGATGAAGCAAAAAATTCTTTTGCTGATATCATGAATTATATTGCAGAGCATGAGATTTTCGAAGAAGACAAAGAGCTTTATTTAAGTTTCTTTAATAAAGAGCACCTGCTTTTCCAGTATTATCAGGGGAACCGCTCTCTCCGGCTGGAACATCGCCGTTTAAGGGCTGATGGAAGCGTCTGCTGGACTCTTGGTATGGTACAGATTGTCACTGACCCCTATACGGACACCATCAAGGCTTTTATTCTAATTAAAGATATTGATGCCTCAAAACGGGAAGCTCTGACTTTACATGAGCAGTCCCAGCAGGACTGTCTGACGGGACTGCTAAACAGATCCGCTTCAATCCGGGCAATCCGTCATATCTTAAACAGTGGAAAAGGACATCATATCCTGATTATGCTGGATATTGATCAGTTTAAACAGTTAAACGACAATTATGGTCACCAGTTTGGAGATAAGGCACTTCATCGGGCCGCATCCAGGCTAAAATCTGCACTCCGGAGAGATGACGTCTTTGGCCGTTTAGGCGGCGATGAATTTATCATTCTTTTGAAAGATGTATCTTACAGCATGGATCTATATTCCCGACTGGAAAACTTATGCAGTTTAATTGGAAGCGCTCTGGAACCGGAAGTACATATATCAGGAAGCTTAGGAACTGCCGCCTACCCAGAGGACGGGACCACGTTTGAGGAATTGTATAAAAAAGCAGATATCGCACTGTATCAGGCGAAAAAGCATGGCAGAAACCAGTATACGGTTTATGAACCTGGGATGTCCATGGTGAATATTGAGTAAATAAAAAAGAGAGGGGTACCTCTCTTTTTTACTGCTAAAATTGCAAGCATTGATAATAGAACCTTCGATGTGGGACGTGAGCAGATACGTGTACCAGATGCGGATGAATTCAAATGTTTTACTCATTACAATCCTCCTGTTAAAAGTACATGACCTTAGTTATAATTAATTAAATAAAAAAAGCCCTGCAGTTTTCATGCAGGACATTTTCTTTATGCAGAAGAAGGGACTTGAACCCTCAAGGTATTGCTACCACACGGACCTGAACCGTGCGCGTCTGCCAATTCCGCCACTTCTGCTTACTCAATTGCACAAATTGATGAATCAATTCGTACAATTATATTACTATACTTTTCCAAAATAAGCAAGTACTTTTTTATTTTTTATTCATTTTCCTGGAACTTTATCTTTCTATTACAATAATAGATTGTAATAAAAAAGCAGTTCTTCATCAGTGAAAAACTGCTTTTCAATGCGGGAGATGGGACTTGAACCCACACGATCATACAACCACAAGATCCTTAGTCTTGCCTGTCTGCCAATTCCAGCACTCCCGCATGCCATATTATAAAACCTTATAGCCATGACACTCTATAAGATTCGTGCAGAAGAAGGGACTTGAACCCTCAAGGTATTGCTACCACACGGACCTGAACCGTGCGCGTCTGCCAATTCCGCCACTTCTGCATTTCGCCGTTATCTCTTTCAGCGACAATAGCTATTATAGTATACAAGCCTGGTTCTGTCAACACGAATTTCAATTATTTTTAAAATAATTTTTTTGTATATATTTTTTAAATAATATTGACAATTCTTCATAAAGATGGTAAAATTACTTTCGTTGTGCGGGAGTGCTGGAATTGGCAGACAGGCAAGACTAAGGATCTTGTGGTTGTATGATCGTGTGGGTTCAAGTCCCATCTCCCGCATTTTCAATAATAAAAGAGAGTTTTCTCTTGACATATTTTACTTTTAGAGTATAATAAGTCGTATATTCCTCGATAGCTCAGTTGGTAGAGCAAACGGCTGTTAACCGTTGGGTCGTAGGTTCAAGTCCTACTCGGGGAGTTTTTAATCACACTTTATGTGTGATTTTTTTATTGTCTTTTTCAAAAAACATATTTTTTCATATCCAATCATATATATTACTGTACATACCTGTCAAGGTGGTACTTAGGTGCTTCTTTTTGCACCCGCATTTCCGGGCGGAAGTCTCAATCTCCTGTAGACTTCCGCCCCTTTTTTCCCTTTTCAGATTTTGTTAACTGCAATCAAAAAACCTCATATAATAATAATAACATAAAACGAAAGGGTGTAGAATATGCCCCCATTCCCACCTTACGGCAACCCTCCAGGCGGTCCAATGCCTATGGGTCCTCCACCATCGTCCGCGCCGCCAAAGCCCGCACAAGCCCGCTCTGGATCAGCTACCAAAATGGTCAGCCCAGGCTCCATGCAAAACTGTATCGGACGTTTTACCTATATATGGATGAGCAACGGACAGGAGTTCTGGTTCTTTCCAATTCAGATCTGGCGTAACAGCGTATCAGGCTTCCGCTGGGACAGACGATTTGGTTGGTCATACACAGGAATATCGTTAAACCGGATTGATATGTTCACCTGCTCCTGGTAGAGTAAGCAACCTAAGTCAGACCGTTAAACGATAACATTTCAGAAAGGTGATGTGGTAATATGGATCAATATTCATGCCGTTACGATACGTGCATATTACCCAAAAAAGCAGATGTACCAATAGAACTCTACAAATCGCTGCAAGGAAAATATTTTATCGGCTACGCGGATAACTTATCTTTTGGCAACAATACCAGCGCCTGGGCCAGGTTATATAATCCCAGCCACTCACAGGTAAACTTATATGTAAATGTATGGACTGTTACAGATATTTCACAAGCTCCTTACCGCGCTCAATTTTGGTTTAATGCAACTCCACCTGGTACGCCGATGGATTCAGATTTGGTAACACCTACCAATACTGCTATCATTCCTTTGCCGGAACCAATAATTAAGTTGCAATATGCATCCAATGTTGAAGGCGAACCAACGGGAGGCGTAAAAGCATTTGTACGCAGAGCTCAACCGGAAACAACTCTGGTAGAGAGTGAAAATGGTAAACTAATATTCCCTCCAGGCGGTTCTTTATTAATATTCCTCTCTACACCAGAATCTCCAACATCTTCTGCCTCTGGCAGAATAGCATTTGGCTGGTGGGAAGAAAGCATTTACGATTCGTGTATCGTATAAACGGATTAACAATGAAAGGAAGCAAAAATCACTTTTGCTTCCTTTCAACATTATGCCTATAAAAAAACGTAAACACGAGGTAGTGAGGTTTGAATATGCGATTAAGCCACTTTAAATGTAGCATTAGAGTTCCACATACATAAGGATTTTAAGGTTTTTGTATATTACTCTATTAATTTTATCTATTTCATCTTTATTATAATAAGGAAGCTTTTCTATCAAAAAGGCGAGATAATGCATCTCGCCTTTGGCTTTAAATGACTAACAATACATTTTTAGATAGGAACTGGAGCCATAAGGCTTGTCGAAAGAAACTGAAGCTTTTGTATCTACCATATCCAAAAAAATTCTCGGTAAGTATATTGTCTGTAGAGTTTGAAAAATGCGCCCAACCTAAGCCGAGCGCACGTTAATATACTTTTCACTAATATCATAATAACATATTATGGTTGGGAAATGTGGGAATGTTAATATATCTTATAGATTTATATAAAATTAGACCACCATTAAATCTATGTTATTGAGATAGGGGCTCATTTTTTATATATTCATTGGAAAAGTTCCCTCTATTCGCTTTTCCCAGTAATGAAGAAGCAGAAAAATCTTTATTATCGAAAATAAAGTACATCTCTATTCGACTGTTCTGATCAACATAAAACTCAGACATATCAGAGTCAATGAAGCTTAAAGATAAAGTTTCACCTGGATTGATTATCCTTTGATCACCAAAAGTATGTGTTTCAGAATTAAATAAATATAATGTTTTTTTACTTTCCCCATTTAAAATTCCACACGTCGGCCTAATAGTAAATGGTTTATCACATTCATTTTTAATTGAGACTACAGCAAGCTTACTATATCCGACCTTATTTTCTGTTATCGAAGAAATTATTAGTGTATAACCATCGTTTGCATCATCAATAACTCGCCCTTTCCCATCCACTAAATGCCCATCATCTGTTTTTCCATTAACTTGCAAAGCACCATCATGACCGAAATAATAATTTTTATCCTTAATATTTACAATACCAGTACACATATATCCATCTGAATTAAAATGATAAATGTGATTATTTGCAGGATCCTGGAAACTAACATCTGCTAATATAGCACCATTATCATACATATATCTCCAACCTTTGGAATCCTGGATCCAGACCCCTGCATAACTTACAATAGAACCTGCTAAACTAAACAAAAGTGATAGTAAAACTATTAACTTTTTCATTTTCTTCCCCCTTTATACTTTTTTTAAATTATACCAATATTTAGTAGAATACGCAACTAACTAAATAGTAATTTTATTTTAAAACACTTATTTTATGCCAATAAAAAAGAAGCCGTAGAAGCTCCTAATTTATTTTACTCTTAGTATCGTCTTACTTGATATGGTCCGTATTCTCTAAGATCTGCATATTCGTTTCGATACAAAGCTTCACAAATTTCATTGCAGCTTTTCATGGACACATTTTCTATATATAGGTTAAAGCCACTTTTAACCCCACTGATAGATGTCATAAGTAATCCTTCTATCGGTTTCATAGGAGAATCTTTTCCAACTCCTATAATATTACTTGAGTACCAAACATGAACTACTTCTAATACCTTTAGGCTCATATCTTCTTGAACGCATAACACTCTCATACTCATAGATAAACCTCCTAATTTAACATACTTTCATAATATATGATACGATAGAGGTATTAATTAATCAAGAAAATGATCATTTAAGATTTACGTTGTATTCTGATCTGAGCATTTTTTGTAGAGGATTATGGGAAAACACTTACATTGCCAGCCGCGGAAACACCAGTAAGATTTACATTTGTAGGTGTAGTTATTTTCATTTCAGCTACGACCTGTGTTTAAAATTGCTGTGCTGCAGCATTAGCGTTTGAAACCACTGACGATGCACCCTCATATGTACTTGGGTAACTTGCGGCTAATTTTATCGTGATAAAATCTTGCAGATTAATAACTCCGTGCAAAGATCCGGTGATTATATAAGTTCCTGGTTGTGAAATAATGATTACACCGCTTTGTGCTGTATAATTTCCAATCCCATCATTGATACCTGTAATATCAATAGGTATAGAAGTGCTCGTTGTTGCCAGTGTAAGCTGATACAATGATTTGTAAAATACACCAAAGATTTTAAATTGCTTTTTAGAACATATGTTTGTTTTTTGTCAGCGATTATGATATACTACTTAAAGACAATTATACTATATTTTATTAAGGAGTTAATCAAATGCTAAATAATTGTGAAAAAAATGAATGCTTAACTTTTCTAGAGACCGGTCTAAATGCCTTAGAGAACATCGACTGGTACGGAGAAACTGAATTTACATGTCCTATATGTGGATATAATAAAGCGAATGCGAAGAGAATTAAAACACCAAATAATATAAGAAATAAAGTCACATGGCTATACTGCGAAGAATGTGGTATGTTATTCCATGGGTGAAAGGAGTTCTTAAAAATGGCAGGAAATTGTGAACTTCATCCAGATATAAATCAATGTCCAAATCAAAGCTTCAAACTGAAATATAAGGAATAACATTGATTGCTTTAAGTGTATTATCATTAATATTCATGCGGCTTTCATTTCTGCCACTCTATACGATAATATCATAAATGCATGGAATTTAAAGAACTTTTTAGGCGGGTCCGAATACTGGATACCCGCCATACTTTTATTACTCTAGCTGATAAATATCAAATTAATGATGTTTATCTAAAGCTCATTGTCGGTCATTCAGTAACTGATATTACTAAGGGAGTATATACGCATAAAAATACAGAAGAGCTTATTATTTAGATAAATAAAATACCATGCAAATTTTAAAACGTTTGTTTACTCGTATATTACCTGTATATTACTTGTGTATTACGGATCAAAAACAACTCATTTTAAATAGTTTTTGATAACAAAAAAACCCCGTAAACACGAGGTTTCCGAGGTTTGAATATGCGATTAAGCTACTTTAGATTTTGCAAGCTCAGCTAATTTTGCGAAGCCTTCAGCATCATTAACAGCCATGTCAGCTAATACTTTTCTATTTAAATCAACACCAGCTAACTTTAATCCATGCATAAATACGCTGTAGGATACGCCGTTAATACGTGCTGCTGCATTGATACGAGCAATCCATAACTGTCTGAACTGTCTCTTTCTTTCTTTTCTGCCTGCATAAGAACTTGTTAAAGCTCTCATTACGGACTGCTTTGCTACTCTATACTGTTTGGAACGAGCGCCTCTATAGCCTTTAGCCATTTTTAACACTCTGTTATGTCTTTTCTTAGCGTTCATACCGCCTTTAATTCTTGCCATCGGTCTTTCCTCCTTCTCAACTTAGAATTCTATAAATATGGTAAAATCTTTTTCATTACTTTTGCATTGGTTGCATCAGTAACAATATCTTTTCTAAGATTTCTTTTTCTCTTAGTAGATTTCTTAGTTAAGATGTGAGATTTGTAAGCTTTATTTCTTACAAGCTTTCCTGTACCTGTAACTTTGAAACGTTTTGCAGCTGATTTGCTTGTTTTTAATTTAGGCATTGTATTTTCCTCCTTGATAATGTTCTTTTAGCGTTTTGCGGTTAAAAACATAACCATGCTTCTTCCTTCCACTTTCGATGGTTTGTCAATTGTGGCGATATCGGATAACTTTTCAGCGAAATCCTCTAAAATATATCTGGACTTTGACATATGCGCCATCTCACGACCTCTGAAACGTAAGGTTACCTTAACTTTATCTCCTTTTTCGAGGAACTTCCTTGCGGCGCCCATCTTTGTATTCAAATCATTAGTGTCAATGTTGGGAGATAAGCGAACTTCTTTTATTTCGATTACCTTCTGTTTCTTTTTAGCTTCTTTTTCTTTTCTTGCAAGCTCATAACGATACTTACCGTAATCGATGATCTTGCAAACCGGTGGTTTCGCGGTAGGAGCAATTTTAACCAAATCAAGCTCTGCTTCTTTAGCCATCTGCATGGCATCTTTGGTTAACATAACCCCAAGCTTTTCTCCGTTTTCACCAATCAACAGAATTTCTTTATCTCTGATCTGTTCATTAATCATTAAATCGCTAATTGTCGTGCACCTCCATTATATTGTGTGTATTGGTCGGAATTACATTGCTGCCTTTAGGCATAAAAAAAAGTAGATAGACAAACGCTATCCACCACCAAAGTCTCTACACAGTACACCTATGTATCAAAGGCTATGAACCAGGGACACTTACTCGTGCCGTGGTGAGGCGGATACCTACTTTCCTGTCTGTTGCTTTCACAACTTTTATTATAATACTATATAAATTGTGATATGTCAATGTTTTTTCATTTTAATTTGCCGCCAGAATCGATACTTCCCGTCTGCGTCCTTTTTTATTATGGTATACTGTAAAATGCCAGTTGCGAATCACTCAAATCAGAGATACAATTTAGTATAAATAACAAAAATGCCCAAGGAGGTATTAATATGTGGTTTGTCTTCGCACTGCTCTCTTCTATCTTTGCTGCATTTACTTCCATACTGGCAAAGCTGGGAATGGAAGGGGTTAATTCCAATCTTGCCACTGCCATACGCACTGTTGTTGTGGTTCTTCTGGCCTGGTTCATTGTCTTTATAACAGGCTCCCAGGATGGGATCCGTCAGATCAGTTCAAAAGGCTGGATTTTTCTTATTCTTTCTGGATGCGCTACCGGTATTTCCTGGCTCTGTTATTACAGGGCACTGCAGCTTGGAGAAGCATCAAGGGTTGTTCCCGTGGATAAGTTCAGCATTGTATTCACTATCATTCTGGCATTTCTCATCCTCCATGAACAAATTGTATGGAAAAAGCTGATTGGTATCTTACTGATTACAGCCGGAACGTTTTTTATGATATTATAATTAATATAGAAGAAAGACAAAGACCTGCCATATTCCCAACAGCCAGTCTTTGTCTTTTTTACTCTTATCTTGTCTTAAATGTAGCGCATTCTGTATGCTCTGAAGATCTGGCGCCATCACCGGCAATGCCAATATGCTCTGCAGAACAGTGACGTCCTTCATTGTACACACAGTTAACTGCTTCACAGTCCACTTCCAGTCTGCTCTCTGGAGTTTTGAATAAGTTGTGGAAAGAACCGTCTTTGTTCTCATCAAAACTGCCGCAGCAGGTATCAACGGTATCCTTGGCCTGAGAGCCTTCCACAATAATTGCAGATTTACAGCAGTAATTATCAGAATTATGCAGGCAACTGGTTACATTACAGTCCAACTTTGTCATATTTATTTCCTCCTGGAATGCTTATTGAGATTTTCTTTCAGGAGGTATTATGCGCTGTGGGAGAGGAAAATATTCTCAAAGATAGTTCCTCTCCCACAGAATGGTACATGATTATTTGGATTCTTCTGTTACATTGATTTTCTTAATTTCTTTTGTACGGATCTCCTTGCAGATATCGTCAATAAAGTCTGCAATCGGGCGCTGTCCTTCGTCTCCGTTAAAGCGGCTGCGGACAGAAACCACACCGTCTTCCTCTTCTTTTTGTCCCACTACCAGCATATACGGCAGTTTGGAAAGGCGTGCTTCCCGGATCTTATAGCCAATTTTTTCCGAACGCTCATCCACTGTAGCGAGAATTCCGTTTGCTTTCAGCTGATCAGCCACTTTTGCTGCATACTCATGATACTTTTCGGAAATAGGAAGTACACGAACCTGCTCTGGACACAACCAGGTTGGGAACGCACCTTCGTACTTTTCAATCAGCCATGCAAGAGTTCTTTCATAGCAGCCAATAGAAGTTCTGTGAATAATATAAGGACGTTTCTTTGTTCCGTCTTTATCTACGAAGCTCATATCGAAACGATCAGCCAGGAACATATCCAGCTGAATAGTGATCATTGTATCTTCCTTGCCATATACATTCTTCGCCTGGATATCCAGCTTCGGACCATAGAATGCAGCTTCTCCTACTGCTTCTGTATACTGGATTCCAATGTGATCCAGAATCTTACGCATCATGTCCTGTACTTCATCCCACATCTCAGGAGTTCCAAGATAGTGGCTGGCGTTGTCAGGATCCCACTTGGACATACGGTAGGTTACATCACCTTCCAGACCAAGAGTTGTTAAGCAGTATTTTGCAAGATCCACACAGCCTTTAAACTCATCCTCAATCTGGTCAGGACGAACAATTAAATGGCCCTCGGAAATCGTAAACTGACGAACACGTGTAAGTCCGTGCATCTCTCCGGAATCTTCATTTCTAAAGAGAGTTGAGGTTTCACCATATCTGCATGGAAGATCGCGGTAAGATTTCTGGCTCTGTTTATATACATAATACTGGAACGGACATGTCATAGGACGAAGAGCAAATACCTCATCATCCTTTTCCTCATCACCAAGAACGAACATGCCTTCTTTGTAATGATCCCAGTGATCAGAAATAATATATAAATCACGCTTTGCCATAAGAGGTGTCTTGGTTCTCATATAACCACGTCTTTCCTCTTCATCTTCGATCCATCTTTGCATGGTCTGGATGATTTTGGCACCCTTTGGCATCAAAAGAGGCAGGCCCTGGCCGATTACATCTACAGTGGCGAATAATTCCATGTCACGGCCAAGTTTGTTGTGATCGCGGTTTTTGATATTTGCTAAATATTCCAGATATTCGTTTAATTCGTCTTTCTTTGAGAAAGCAGTTCCGTAAATACGGGCAAGCATTGCGTTCTTCTCGCTTCCTCTCCAGTAAGCACCAGAGGATGAAGTCAGCTTAAATGCTTTAATGGACTTAGTACTCATCAGATGAGGGCCTGCGCAAAGATCGGTAAAATCTCCCTGCTTATAAAACGAGATCTCCTCTCCTTCCGGAAGATCTAAAATCAGTTCCACCTTGTAAGGCTCACCCTTTTCTTCCATGAATTTTACTGCTTCTTCTCTTGGAAGGGTAAAACGTTCAATGGCTTCTCCTTCTTTGATGATCTTTTTCATCTCAGCTTCGATTTTATCCAAATCTTCTCTGGAGAAAGAAGGATTTTCAAAATCATAGTAAAATCCATTCTCGATGGAAGGTCCAATGGCAAGTTTCGCCTGAGGATAAAGTCTCTTCACTGCCTGAGCCAGAATATGGCTGGTTGTATGACGGTAAGCAGCAAGGCCTGCTGGATCACTGACTGTTAAAATGCTTAAACTGCAGTCCTTATCCACGGTAGTCCGTAAATCCACAACCTCTCCATCTATCTCGCCTGCACAGGCAT
This sequence comes from Paenibacillaceae bacterium, assembly GCA_015057715.1. Classification (GTDB taxonomy): domain Bacteria; phylum Bacillota; class Clostridia; order Lachnospirales; family Lachnospiraceae; genus Lacrimispora. The sequence goes on along the minus strand of SVDS01000052.1, from coordinate 17,354 downwards.
TTCTTGCAAGTCCTTCGCTGATATCAGAAGCGATATCAATGACTGACATTGCATGATCATACTCTTTGACTGAACCATCTTTTAACGTAATCTTCATTGTTCTAATCTCCTTTACCAATTTTTGAAATCATGGATCAAATAAAAAAAGCCCCTTTCCATATGTTTCCATACAGAAAGGGACGATTCTAACATAATAAATCGCGGTTCCACCCTACTTGAAAGAATGATTCACTCATTCAAACCACTTATACTGATGATAACGGAATCACCGTTCCCGATTAAGGGACGCTCCAAGCTGGTCTTCTCCTGATATTCCGGCAAGGCACTTTCACCGTATGTGCCTCTCTCTGAGCTCTCCTGTCAGGATACTGGTCTTGTCACCGCTTTATCTTATTTGCATTTCTATGCCTAAATTATAGCACTCAAAAACGTTTTGTCAAGCGTCATGAAATATTTTCTTACAAAAGGATCAGAAGCGCCGCCGTAATTGCCACAATACTGATTAAAATGGAAAGAGAATTAACAGCACTTGCCATCTCAATATCACCTTTCAGTTCTGCGGTGAATGCCGGCGATATGCCTGCAACCGGACCAAGTGCTACAATGGCAAGAGTCTGACGAATCTCCAGATTAAACGGAGCAAAAAAATAAAAACCAACAGCCATTGTGAGTGCAATGGCATACCTCAGCACAAGTATTTCAATGATTCTTTTAATTTTTTCTCTATCCATACGGATTTCAAATCCGATTCCAAGCATAAGAAGAGCCAGAAATGCATTGGCTGCTCCTGCAGTATCCGCAAAGCTGACCATGATACCTGGAAGTTTGATCTTTAGAAGACCTAATACTGTCATGATCATATAACAATCAAATGGTACCGAGGAAAAAAGCTTTTTCATGACCTTGCCAAAAGAAGGTTGTTCTTCTGCTCCTGCTGCCATACTTGCAAGAGAATAGGTCAGACCCGTACACATGATGGAATTTCCTGCATCAAAAAGACTGGTTGCTGCAAAGCCTACAGGGCTTAAAAAGCTCTGTACAAAAGGCATGGTGAAGTTACCAACATTATAGCCGGACATATTCAGCATGGCGAATGCTTTGCTGTCTCCGGATCGGGAAATATTGGATAGATATCCGATGCCAATTGTTACAAAATTACATAAAAGGCCAATCACGCACATGCCAAGGAGGGAACGATCCATGGTGATTTTACTGAAATTGGAAACGATGGCCGCCGGAAGAGTGATTTTAATCACCACGCGGGAAATCAGATAGAAATCTTTCGCCTGAAAAAAACCTGCCCGTTTTAGTAAGTAGCCCATTAAAATTATTGCCACAAAGGCTGTTGCCCTCATTAGTACTGCTGTCATAAATACTCCTTTTTGTCTCCAGGCAAAACTTCCGGCGGTGCTTGTAAGCCCCGCCGGTCATTCACTTATCTATTATTTTACCTCTACGCTCCAGCCTTCTGGTCCCGTTAACCTGCCAAGCTGGATACCAGTAATGGTATCGTAGCATCTCTGGGTGAGTTCGCCGATCTTTCCTCCCCCAATTGACATTCTCTCATCTTCCAGGCGCAGCTCGCCAACCGGTGAAACAACTGCCGCCGTACCAGTTCCAAAGCATTCTTCCATCTCTCCAGATCTGGCTGCCGCCACGATTTCGTCTACAGAAATCTTCCGTTCTTCAACCTCAATTCCCCATTCTCTGCACAGGGATAAAACGGAATCTCTTGTAACTCCAGGAAGAATGCTGCCGTTAAGCTCCGGGGTAATAACAACACCGTTGATTTTGAAGAAAATATTCATGGCACCCACTTCTTCAATATATTTGCGATGTATACCGTCAAGCCACAGCACCTGGGAGTATCCTTCGTCATGGGCTTTCACCTGCGAAGCCAGGGAAGCAACATAGTTTCCGCCGGTCTTTGCTTCACCGATTCCGCCTTTTACCGCTCTTACATACTCATCTTCAATCCAGATCTTAACCGGGTCAAGTCCGCTGGCGTAATAAGCACCTACCGGAGACAGAATAATCATGAACTTATAAGTATGAGAAGGTCTCACTCCGAGAAACGGATCAGTGGCAATCACAAAGGGTCTGATATAAAGAGAAGTTCCAGGCTTTGTGGGAATCCAGTCCTGATCTACGCTTACAACTGTTTTTAAAGCCTCTAAAAAGAGTTCTTCCGGAATCTCAGGAATGCAGAGTCTGTTATTGCTTCTGTTTGCTCTCTCAATATTCTTGTCAGGACGGAATAACAGGATCTTTCCCTCTTCCGTTTTATACGCTTTTAATCCTTCAAACATCTCCTGACCGTAATGGAATACCATGGAGGAGGGTTCCAGTTCCAGCTTGTGGTAAGGCACAACTCTTGGATCGTACCAGCCTTTTCCTTCCTCATAATCCACCTCAAACATATGATCCGTAAATATGGTACCAAATGTCAAAGGATTTTCTTTGCCTGGTTTTTCTTTCGGGCAAGCGGTTCTCTCAATTCTTATAGTCTGCATGTTATACTCTTCCTTTCCCATACCGGCATATCGTCAGCTTTTATAATTTGTTTATCATTATCTTCCAAAAGCCTGCTGATGTCAAGAATTTTCAGCCTGTTTTAGTCTGCCGAAATGGAATCAAATCCATAACTGCTGGTTATATAACGGGGAAATTCCATTCTTACCGTCTTCATAGGATTCACAGTCTGGCAGATTACCAGGTCTCCTGCCATGGTCAGAAGCATTCCGGCATCCTTATCATCAAGACCGATCTTTTCTTTCAGGAAATCATACATCTGTCTTACCGCTTTTCTCCATGCAGCCTCAACGTCTTCTGCCGAAGCAATGGTAATCAGCTTTTCACTGGTTTCAATCATAGGATACGGAACGCAATTTCTGTTTTTCACAACATCAACCCGCAGAACCGCCTTTCCTTCTATCTCCAGACCGCAGTCTTCCACCTCACCGTCACCCATAATAGCATGAAAATCGCCCAGTGATAAAAGAGCTCCCTCTGTAAAAACCGGAAGGTAAAGAGTGACTCCCTTTCTGATCTGTGTACAGTCCATATTGCCGCCATGATCCATGGGAGTAATGGTGGAGACGCCGTCTCCGCCCGGAGCTACACCAATCACTCCGATCATCGGTGTTATGGGCAGTTTCAGCTGTTCACTGTAATGGGCAAATCCGTCAATTACAGGAATCCGCTTTAGTGTTTTTTGTGAAAAAAATTCTTTTTCACTGCCGCTTCCCGGCCCCAGCATAACAACTCCCACAGGTCCCAGCACGATATCAAGGATATCAATCTTTAACATGTCTCCAGGCATGGCTCCTTCAATAAAAAGTGGTCCTGTAGCCGGATTTCCAGGCTTACGGACAACATTTTCAAAGGTTGCTTCTTCTGGAAGGAACTGATTGGTAAAGCAGTCATATGTCTCAAATGTAACCGTCTCTCCTGCCCTGATACGTCCGCAGGGAGGATTGTCTTTTGACAGTATGTGGGTAATATAATTTCTGGTTATAGTTTTCATCTTACCCTTCCTTTCCGGGGTTTGTCTTTTGACTAAGTTCCGGCCATACCGTAACCAGCATGGTGATAAAACAGGCACCTCCCCCGATTAAATTGGAAATTGGCTCTGCCATAAGAACTCCATCTACTCCATTTCCCATAATAACAGGAAGAAACAGGATGAGAGGAACCACAATAACAACTTTTCTGAAAATAGAAAAGAACACGGCCCGTCTGGCCTTTCCAAGTGCCACAAAAACAGACTGTCCGGCAAACTGAAGTGACATGAAGAAGAAGCCAAAATAATAAATTCGCATGGAAGGAATTCCTGCTTCCAAAAGCTGCCCATCCTGATTGAATATCCGAATAAAAAACTCCGGGAAGATGTGGACAAGCCCCCACATGACAGTTGTATATACGATGGCTACAACTGATATGAATTTTATTGCCTGCTTCACCCGTTTGTATTCACCGGCACCGTAATTAAAGCCCATTACCGGCTGTGATCCATTGGTCAGTCCATGGACTGGCATGGATACTACTTCCCTGACAGAATTAATGACTGTCATAATTCCTACATACAGATCACCTCCATAGCGCTGAAGAGATGAATTGTACATGATCTGAACCAGACTGTTGGTTATGGACATGGTAAAACCAGACATCCCAAGAGCTGTAATCGCCACAACCCGGTGTTTTTTTAAGCGGAGAGTGGAAAACTTCAGCCTTAGTATGGTCTTTTTCCCTCTTAAGAAGAGCACAATCCAGAGTGCTGAGAGAAACTGGGATATAATTGTCGCAAGTGCAGCTCCTTTTACCCCCATATCCAGGGCAAAAATAAAGATGGGATCCAGCACAATATTAGCTGCCGCCCCAACCAGAACTGTAATCATGCCTATGGTTCCAAACCCCTGGGAATTAATAAAACTGTTCATCCCAAGTCCAATCATAACAAAAATATTACCAATCAGGTATATGCTGATGTATTGATTGGCGAACGGATATGTATTATCACTGGCACCAAACAGATACAGCATGGGCTTTTTAAAATACAGTCCCAGTGCAGTTAGAATGATTCCGGATATTACAAGAAGGAAAAAGGAATTTCCCATAATTTTTTCCGCTTCTTCGTTGTTCCCCCTGCCTCTTTCAATGGAGCACAAAGGTGCCCCTCCCATACCAAATAAATTAGCAAAGGCAATAACCATGGAAATTATAGGAAGACAGAGTCCCAGTCCCGTCAGTGCCAGTGTTGCATCCTCAGCGATTCTTCCTATATAAATTCTGTCGATGATATTATAAAGAACATTGATCAGCTGGGCAAATGTCATAGGCACTGCCAGTTTCATTATGTTTTCAACAATACTGCCTTTTGAGAAGTCATTTTTCGTGTCTGCCATCTGCTCACCCCCTTTGTGATAGATTATGCTTTTTTTAGCACTTTTTTAATCATAGCATGATTACTCTGTTTTTGCATCCTGTTTTTAAATCTTGTGCAATTTAAAACGCCGGTTCCATTATCAGGAACCGGCACAACAGACTTTATTAATCTTACATAAGGGAATGGTATAACCGGATAATATCTTCCAGACTGGCTTCTTTTGGATTACCGGGAGCACAGGCATCTGCTGCTGCAGATTCAGCCAGAAACTGAATATCTTCTTTTTTTACAATGCTGGTTAGATCTGCAGGGATTCCTACATCCTCAGAAAGCTTTTTAACAGCTGCAACAGCTGCTTTTCTGTATTCTTCCTGACTCATTAATTCTGTTCCTTCCACTCCCATGGCTTTCGCTATATCACGATACTTCTCTCCCGTTGCTTCTGCATTAAACTCCATAATTGCAGGAAGGAGAATTGCATTGGCCACTCCGTGAGGAGTATCATATACGGCACCCAGTGCATGAGCCATGGAATGGACAATTCCAAGGCCGCAGTTTGAAAATCCCATACCAGTGATATATTGTCCCAATGCCATACCCTCTCTGCCTTCCGGGGTATTATCAACAGCGCCTCTTAAGCTTTTCCCAATCAGTTCCACTGCTTTTAAGTTAAACATGTCCGTAATGGGATTGGCGCCTTTTGTGATATAACCTTCTATGGCGTGGGTGAGCGCATCCATACCGGTAGCTGCAGTCAGTCCTTTTGGCATGCTAGCCATCATGTCCGGATCTACAATTGCAACAACAGGAATGTCGTGAGGATCAACACATACAAATTTACGTTTTTTCTCCACATCAGTAATTACATAATTGATTGTTACTTCTGCAGCTGTACCAGCTGTGGTGGGAACCGCAATAATCGGAACAGAGGGATTCTTTGTGGGTGCAACACCTTCTAAACTTCTTACATCTTCATATTCCGGATTTGCAATGATAATGCCGATTGCTTTGGAGGTATCCATGGAGGAGCCGCCACCAATTGCAATGATATAATCAGCGCCGGATTTTTTGTATGCTGCTACTCCGGTCTGAACATTCTCAATTGTGGGATTTGGCTTGATATCAGAATAGATTTCATACTCCAGACCGTTTTCTTCCAGTATTTTTGTCACCTTTGCTGTTACCCCGAATTTAATTAAATCAGGATCTGATGCAACAAATGCTTTTTTAAACCCTCTTTTTGTCACTTCTCCAGGGATCTCATGAATCGCACCTGCGCCGTGATAAGATGTTTCATTTAAAATAATTCTGTTTGCCATGGTAATCTCTCCTTTTCTTTTCTCCCATAGAAGGAAGCCGTTTCATGCTGTTATAATTTTAACAACCAGACCTGAAAAAATAAAGTTACAGTTTTATGCTTTTGTAACAAATGTTACATCAGCTTTAAACTGTAACTTCAATTATGTGCATAAGTACCATATTTTAAACCAATCCAGCTTCTTCAAAAACTGCAAATAGTTTGGGAGGCATGGCTTCTACAAGACTTTTGGCCATCTCCGCTGGTGCCTGAGGCATTCCGGAAAGAACCCATTTAACGGTCATGTACACAGATCCGCGGCAATACATCTCCAATAGAAATAAAATCTCATCCGATAAAGGTTCCTGCCTTCTATGAATCAGTAAATCTGTATAAAAACCCATGATCAGTTCAAAATCATGTTCCTTTAATGAATTATAATCATCGGAACGAAATGCTCCGGTAAAGAACACCGATTCCGTCTGAATAAACTGGAACTTCTCATTCAGGCTCTGGCAGACAGTCTTGTCCACGCCGATCTGGGCAAAGGATTCCAGCACCAGTTTGTCAAAATACCAGTTAATTAAATCATACTTATCTTTAAAATTCCGATAGAATGTCTGCCTGGTCATCTGACAGCCGTCTACAATATTCTGAACCGTGATTTTATCCACCGGTCTGGTTTTCATGCAGTTTTTGATGGAATCAGCAAGCCGGTATTTTGTCTTCTCGCTCTTGTTGGGATATTCAGCCATGTTCCGCTCCTGTCATGTATATTTGATTTCTATTTTATCACAGCAGAAGCTTTTTGTGAATATTGCTGATGAAAATCTTATCAGGTGATTGGTGCAGGATTAAAAATACACAAATCATTGTGGAGACGGTATTTTTCAGCCCAGGGCTGCTTACGACCGCTGGCAACATCGATTATCTCACGAAACAACTGGGTTCCAATTTCTTCAATGGTGGAATCTCCTGATGCTATGGTGCCTGCATTGATATCAATTAAATCCTGCCACTGTGCCTTCATATCATTTCTGGAGCAGACCTTGATAACAGGAGCAATCGCCAGGCCGTAAGGAGTCCCTCTCCCCGTCATAAATACCTGAAGCCCGATTCCGCTTGCCAGCTGACAGGGACCGCAGACAATATCACTTGCCGGCGTTGCGGCATAGATTAACCCCTTTTTGCTGGGCTTCTCAGCAGGGGAAAGTACTTCCACAATGGGAGAAGTTCCTGATTTTGCAATGGATCCCATGGCTTTTTCCACGATATTGGCAAGCCCCCCCTTTTTATTTCCCGGAGTGGGATTAGCACTGCGGTCTACCTCACCTTCCTGGAGATAATGATCATACCATTTCATCTCACTGGCAAGTTTCTTTCCAACCTCTTCATTGATGCACCGCTCCGCTAGCAGATAGACTCCGTCTCTTACCTCAGTCACTTCGGAGAACAGGACAGTTGCTCCGCCTTTCACCAGCATATCGGAGGCATATCCTGCTGCCGGATTAGCTGTAACACCGGAAAATGCATCACTTCCACCACACTGCATTCCAATGAGCAAATCAGAAAGGGGAAGTGTCACCCGTTTTCTTTCATTTAAAATCTGAAGCTTTTTTTCTGCCATATCCATCAAAGATGTAATCATATCTTCAAAGCCCTCTTTTTCCTGAAGTATGATCACATTGTCCTTGTTAATATCAGCAGAATCGCAAAGCATCTCTACAGTAAACTTTTCACAGCCTAATGCTACCACCATCAGCTGTCCGCCAAAATTCGGGTGTTTGGATAAATTCCGAAGGGCGCGGATTGGAACCTTTGCCTCCGGCGCATTGATGGCAACTCCGCAGCCATAGGCATGATTGATGGGTACAATATCATCCACATTGGGATATTTGTGAAGAAGTTCCCGTTTCATACGCTCCACTGCTACGTTTAAAACACCGGTTACACACTGAACCGTTGTACTGATTCCCAGAATGTTACGGGTTCCTCCCGGACCTCCCCATGGATTAACATACCCTTCCCATGTGGTAACAGGCGGCTTGGGCAGATCTGTTACCACATTAGTTGAAAACACCATATGATCCACATCCGGTGGTTCAGGAAGCTCCAGCATATATTCATTAATCCAGTCTCCCTTTTTAATCGACTCTGATGCATAGCCTAACACGACGCCATAACGGATGACAGGCCCGCCCTTTTCAATATCTAAAATCGCAATCTTATGGGCCTGTGGAATCTCATGTCTGGCAACCACACCTGGCATAATCTCCTGGCCTGCTTTAATATCATCAACTGCAATCGCCACATTATCTTCTTCTTTCATTTTAACAAATAGCGGTTTACTCATTCCTTACTGATCCTTTCCATTGTAATATTACACAAAAAACAAATTATTTCTGCTTGTTTTTATTTTAATTACACAGGATGTTTTTGTAAAATTAATAGTTTTTAGAATTCTCTAAATTTTTCTTTGAGTAGTCGTTGTGCTTTTTGGGGAAATAGTCTATACTGACAATACAACATTGATATAGGGGGTATATGCTTGGATACCAAACAGATTGAATATATATTAAAAATTGCAGAAGAAAACAACATTACAAAAGCGGCAGAAAAGCTTTTTCTCACCCAACCGGCCCTAAACCAGCAGCTTCTTCGCCTGGAAAAAGAACTGGGCACTCAGCTTTTTCACCGCTCACGGACCAATTGGCGGCCCACTCAGGCTGGAGAAATCTATCTTGAAAATGCCAGGAAAATGCTACTGATTAAACAGGAGACCTACCGCATCATCGGCGATATGGTATCAGATAAAGAGGGCACTCTCTCAGTAGGGCTGACACCAGGGAGAGGAATCGCCATGTTTTCCGCGGTGTATCCTAAATTTCACCAAAAGTTCCCCGGCATCCATATCATTCCTGTGGAACGCAGTGTGAAAAATCAGCAGGAGATGATTGTAAGAGGAGAGCTGGATATTGGTTTTCAGACATTATGTCCCAGCCAGCGAACCGGTGATGAATATATTGAACTGGGAAAAGAAGAAATTCTTCTTGCTCTTCCCAAAAAACACCCTTTAAGCAGCCTGGAAGAAAACAGCCAAGAGATTTATCCGGAACTGGATATCAAACTTCTGTCAGAAGACCCTTTCGTTCTCATGTACCAGGAATCCACCATACGATTTCTCATAGACCGGATCTTTCAGGAAGCAGGTTTTATCCCCAATGTATTGTTTGAGACTTCCAGCACCAGCGCAATTATCACCATGATTCAGGCCGGCCTTTGCTGCGGGCTGATTCCCATGTCCTATTTCCGCACGAAACCGGAAGGAATTGCATGCTTTTCACTCCCCTCCCACCCCGTATGGGATGTAGTGGCTGCTTACCGGAAAAACAGCTACTTAACCAGGGCATCTAAGTATTTCATCCGATTGGCCGGGGAATATTGGGGTTATTAATCTTCATTAAATTCAAATAAATTTAATCCCACTGTCTCATCCGCTCTTCTGCCAACGCTGCCGGGAATTTCCGTAACGATGATCTCTCCTGTCGCGCTGATGACTGCACGTCCCAGATGACCGCTGTGGCATTCTCCATTGTGTGGATTTCCAATTACCATATGAAGATGGAGATAAGGCTCTCCGTCTTTTTCCGTAATGCTGCCCATGAGAGAGGCAATTTCATAAAGTCCCTTGTACTCATGGCTGTAATACTGTTTCTTTTCCGTGTCATAAACTCCAAGCTGAATGGTGCCGGCTGCGCCCAGACCGGTTACCGATGCCAGCCTGATCCCTTCTTTTTTACAAAGCTGGGTCAGACTGGTCAAAATCTCGTCTCCCGGATCCAGCCTTATAACAAATGTATGTTCAAATTTTCTGTATTCCATATCTATTACCTCCTGTCTGTTTCATCTGCTTCAACTGTACCATGATTCTCTTTCACAAACATAATACCAAATGCAAAAACTAAAAGGATGCAGGAAAACCAGATGGTTTTTTCTGCAAATAAAGGTACCAGAAAACTACCCGCACCGGCACCCACGGCAAAAAACAGGATCACACCATAATAACGAAGACATTTTTCCAGATTCTCCCTGTCTCTGGTCTGACGATACCGGTAGAGCATCTCAGTTGCACTTCTCAAATTACCGATACACATGGTACTGGCAAAGGCACTGCCCTTCATCTTTCGAAACGCCTCTACCTGCATGGCACAAAC
>SVDS01000052.1:0-6858 GCA_015057715.1 Paenibacillaceae bacterium | reverse complement strand
AAATTACCGATACACATGGTACTGGCAAAGGCACTGCCCTTCATCTTTCGAAACGCCTCTACCTGCATGGCACAAACAAAAGATACAATGGCATTGGCTGCCAGATCCAGGGTGTTTGGCAAAAATCCCACCAGAAGCAAAAGCACCATTTCCGCAACCACAACAATCTGCCGCCAGTGTATCCTCTTACTGTCTCTGTATTTTCCTCTGATTACCTCTGAAACATAGATTCCTGCAACAAATGCCAGTATGGGCATCAGATAGCGAAACGCCGTCTGCCAGCTTCCATTCATAATATTGTGGGCAAAAATAATAATATTGCCTGTCTGGGCATTGGCAAATACCTTTCCCCTGTAAAAGTAGGTATATGCATCCTGCAAGCCACCGGACAACGTAAGTATAATTCCCGTTGACACAGCTTCCGACATCTGTCCCTCCAATTTATTCAGGAACATGTTCCATCACCTGCCTTTCCAAAACTTACTATATCACATCTTTTTCTGCTTGAAAACAAAGAGCAGCCGAAAGTGAACAAAAAATCTGTAGTTTTGACTAAATATATCATAAAATTAGTAGATTTTATTTTTTCTTTGCCTTATGCTAATAGAGCGTAAAAATGATTGAACATAAGAGGAGATATACCATGTCAGAGAAAGCAACATTGTCTGCAAAGGATGAAAAATTCCGTAATTTTGCACTTCATGCCAACATGTGGAGGGTGGTTCTTTATGTGGGAACACCGCTGGCCCTTTATCAAAGCTTAAACCAGCTTTTTAAAATATTTGATTCCATGATGGCTGCCCATATCGGCGCAACTTCTGTTTCTGCAGTCGCCTATCTTTCCCAGATCGGCTTAACACTTTCTGCACTGGGTGGTGGTCTTGCCATAGGATCCAGTATAAAAATCAGTGAAGCTTACGGTGCAGGAGATTTTAATCTGGTAAAAAAAAGAGTCAGCAGTCTCTTTGCCATGTGCGGCATATTAGGAGCAGTCATTCTTCTTGTTTTGATGCCTGCTGCTCCCCAGTTTCTTAGACTTGCGAAAACGCCGGAAAGCTTTATTGCAGAAGGCACCCAGTACTTTCGCCTGGAGCTGATCGGTATGGTCATCAGCTTTTTTAACAACGTTTATATTGCCATTGAACGAGCCAGAGGAAATTCACGCAGAATCTTAAACTTAAATATGGGAGTCATCGTTATCAAACTTTCTTTAACAGCTTTTTTCGTCTATGTGATGGGAGGAGGAATCAATATGATCTCCATTGCCACCATTATTTCACAGATCTTTATCCTGGCAGCGGCAATTAAAAATCTGAACCAGAAAGACAATGCATTTGGATTTTCCATTCACAGCATCCGTTTAAAATCTGCAGTAATTGTACCCATGCTCACATTGTCCATACCGGTTATTATAGAGAAAATCGCCTTTTCATTTGGAAAAGTTGTCATTAATTCCATGAGTACGATTTACAGTGCACTGACTGTGGGCGCTCTTGGAATCTCCAATAATATCGGCGGAATCACAACCATGCCCCAAAACGGATTTCAGGAAGGCGGTTCCGCCATTATCAGTCAGAATATGGGGGCTGGCAAGCCTGAACGTGCCCTGAAAGCATTTGGCTGTATTCTTGTGATTAACGTGATTCTTGGAGCTGTCCTAATGTCATTATCCCTGATTTTTTTAGGGCAGATCAGCAGGCTTTTTGCAGGTGACAACAGAGAATTCGCAGATTTGATTGCAGCGATTTACCGGTTTGAAGCCTATGGAGCCATCCCTCTGGGTATTAATGCATCCGTTCTTGCACTGCTGTACGGATTTGGCCGGACAAAAATTACACTGACCATTAACTTCTGCCGTGTATTCGTATTCCGTATTCCTGTTTTGTGGTATCTGCAAAACTTTACAAAAATGGGAAGCTCCAGCGTTGGTGTGGTCATGGCCGTCAGCAATATCTGCACCGGATTATTTGCTCTTATCATTGGCATCATCGAAATCCGCAGAGTCTGCCTTAAGTACAATCTAACAGCCAGTGTCCTCCAGCCAGAAGCGAACTGATAACGGTCAAAAACAGGGTGCATCCACTGTCCTTACGGCATTGGATGGCACCCTGTTTTTTAATCCCACAATATGACTTCCTGATGAGCCAGTGAATCCGGGACTTTAATAATCCTCTGGTTGGATGACCCTTTAAAACGAAGTTTCAAATCCTTTATTTCTTCCACAAACTTACCATCTACCAACACATCCAGGCAGTTCAATATTCCACTGGTCTGGGGAATATTTTTAACCATATCTCCTAAAATATCCGTCTCAAAATCATATCCTGTATAGCACCAGATGGTTTTATCAGGGAACCGGCGGCGTACTTCTTCTACCAGTTTAAGAACTTCTGCCTGGTTTTCCGGATGCATGGGCTCCCCTCCCAAAAGGGTGAGCCCTGCTATATAGCTGTGATCTAAATTGCGGATAATCTGTTCACTGGTCTCTTTTGTATACTCTTTTCCATAGTGGAAATCCCATGCTTCTGCATTAAAGCAGCCCTTACAGTAATGAGTACACCCACTGACAAATAAGGACACCCTTACGCCAGGTCCATTGGCAACATCGGTGGGTTTTATTGTCGCATAGTACATGGCGGCCTCCTACAGATGCAGTACTCGGGATTTAATTTCTTTCGTCTTTCCTGTGTTCCAGAAATTTTCTCCTAAATAACCGCAGGTTCTTCTTGTTACGTTCATGCGGTTTTTATCTTTATTATGGCACTGAGGACATTCCCATTCCATATCATCATTAATAATAATCTCTCCGTCATATCCGCATGCCTGGCAATAGTCTGACTTGGTATTAAATTCAGCATACTGAATGTTATCATAGATAAACTTAACCACATCTTCCATGGCTTCTAAATTGTGACGCATGTTGGGAACTTCCACATAGGAAATAGCACCGCCGGAAGAAATCTTCTGGAACTGGCTTTCAAAATTAAATTTTGTAAAAGCATCGATATGCTCTCTTACGTCTACATGATAGGAGTTAGTATAATAACCCTTGTCCGTCACATCAGGAATACTGCCAAAACGCTCTCTGTCAATCTTTGCAAAACGGTAGCAAAGAGATTCTGCCGGAGTTCCGTAAAGACCGAAACCAAGACCTGTCTCCTCTTTCCATCTGTCAACCGTCTCACGCATATGGTTCATAATGCGAAGGGCAAACTCCTCACCCTCTGGTGTGGTGTGGCTGACGCCTTTCATAAGCCTTGTGGTCTCATACAAACCAATATATCCAAGAGAAATGGTGGAATATCCGCCATGAAGCAGAGCATCGATGGTCTCTCCTTTTTTCAGTCTTGCGATGGCACCATACTGCCAGTGAATCGGACTTACATCCGATACGGTTCCTTCCAGTGATTTGTGTCTGCACATCAGCGCTTCATAACAAAGACTTAACCGCTCCTCTAAGAGGTTCCAGAAGGTTTCCTCATCTCCCTTTGCTATGATTCCAATCTGGGGAAGGTTTAAGCTTACCACACCCTGATTAAATCTGCCTTCAAACTTATAATTTCCATTCTCATCCTTCCAGGGAGAAAGGAAGCTGCGGCAGCCCATACAGCTGAATACATTGCCTTCATAGTATTCCCGCATCTTCTTTGCGGAAATATAGTCTGGATACATGCGTTTGGAGGAGCACTGAACTGCAAGCTTGGTGATATGATCATATCTTCCGCCCTTTAAGCAGTTGTTCTCATCAAGAACATAAATCAGCTTTGGAAATGCCGGCGTTACATAGACACCGGATTCATTCTTAATGCCTTCCAGTCTCTGGCGAAGAACTTCTTCCACAATCATGGCATTTTCATTAATATATTCATCCTGATCATCCAGGCATAAAAACAGGGTCACAAAAGGTGCCTGTCCATTGGTGGTCATCAGAGTATTGATCTGATACTGAATGGTCTGAACACCAGACTTTAGTTCATCCCTTAAACGAATGGAAGCCATCTTCTCTATCATCTCTTCCGATACGGAATCACCAAATTCTTCTTTGATCTGTTTGTGGAATTTATTGCTGCTTTTCCGCAGATATTTTCCCAGGTGACGGATATCCACAGACTGGCCTCCGTACTGATTACTGGCAACAGCCGCAATAATCTGGGTCATAACGGTACAGGCCACCTGAAAGCTTTTAGGGCTTTCTATCATCTTTTCATTCATCACAGTGCCGTGGTCTAACATATCACCAATGTTAATCAGACAGCAGTTAAAAATCGGCTGAACAAAATAATCGGCATCATGAAAATGAATGGAGCCCTGTTCATGGGCAAGTGAAATCCGTTCCGGCAGAAGCATTCTCTTTGTTAAATCTCTGGATACTTCTCCTGCAATGTAATCTCTCTGAGTCGATGCAAGAATGGTATTCTTGTTGGAGTTTTCCTCAGCCAGTTCTTTATTCTCATTCTTAATCAGTTTTAAAATTGATTCATCCGTTGTATTAGCCTTACGTAACAATGCTCTTTGGTAACGGTAAATGATATACTTTTTAGATAATGTATATTTATTGTTGTTTACAAGACCGCTTTCGATCATGTCCTGAATGGTTTCCACATTCATCACATCTTCTGAACGGCTTTCCACATCATCTAAAATGGCATCTATCATGTCTTCGCCAGCCTGCTCAGCAAACTCCACCTCAGCATTCGCTTTGAGTATCGCCTTGATGATCTTATCTCTGTCATACTCCACAATTCTGCCGTCGCGCTTTTGTACTTTTATCATTCCTGTCACCCTAACCTATTCAATATTTTGTGTGTTTTTATTTCTCCGCACTACATATAGTGCTTTTTAATTATACACCACCCAGAAGAAATGTAAAGGAGATTTTTGGAATTTTAACGGATAAAATTAGTCCAGACCTTCTCCTCTTTCTCCGGAAGACTGATTCCTGCTGACTTTCCAGCCTCAATGCATTTTAAAAGCCATGCCATATTTTTTCCCAGTGTTCTCATGGTATAAAGACCTTCTAAATCCTGCTCCACTTCCTCAGGAGTTCTTCCATGTACCATATTCCAATAGGAAGAGGAAACCAAAGGCATCTGGGCAATGGTAAAATACTTATTTAAGGCATCAAGGGTTGCAGTCGTGCCCGCTCTTCTGGCAGAAGCGATGGCTGCTCCAGGCTTGTAAGCAAACTCTCTGCCCCCTGCGTAAAAGAGACGGTCAAGGAAGGAAAATAAAGCTCCATTGGCAGATGCGTAATAAACCGGTGAGCCTACGATAAGTCCATCTGCCTTCTTCATCTTTTCAATAAACTCATTGACCGGATCATCCTCAAATACACAGGCGCCAATTTTCATACATGTTCCGCATGCGATGCATCCGTGAATGGCTTTATTACCCAGATGAACCAGTTCTGTGTGAATTCCCTCTGCATGTAAAGCCCCTTCCACTTCAAGTAAGGCCCGGTTGGTACAGCCCTCTTTATGAGGACTTCCATTTAACAGTAATACTTTCATGACTCACCCTGTCCTTTCTTTAATCCAGCAGCCCCAGCAAATCTTCTTTCGTCAGATTGCTTAAGGAAACTGTACCCTCTGTTATAATCTGCTCTGCCAGATCCCGTTTGGATTCCTGCAGTTTTAAAATATTTTCTTCAATCGTTCCTTTTGTAATCAGTTTAAATACCGTCACCTGTTTATCCTGTCCAATTCTGTGAGCCCGGTCTGTGGCCTGATTCTGAGCCGCTACATTCCACCATGGATCAAAGTGAACCACCATATCTGCAGCGGTTAAATTAAGGCCGGTCCCACCTGCTTTTAAGGAAATAAGAAACAGGGGAATCTCATCATTTTTAAAGGAATTAACCATATGAATCCGTTCTTCCTTGGGCGTGCCCCCTGTGAGCATATAGCAGGAAATTCCTTCTCCCTTAAGTCTTTTTTCAATGATCTCAAGCATGGAAGTAAACTGGGAAAATAAAAGGATCTTATGTCCTCCTTCTACGCCATTCTTAATTAAATCAACGCAGGTTTCCAGTTTTGCCGAATCTCCTCTGTAATTATCATAGCATAAATGGGGATCACAGCAGATCTGACGCAGCCTTGTAAGCTCTGCCAGTATCTGTATGTTATCTCTTCCGCTTCTGCCTTCCCTGCCTTCCAGTTCTGTCTTTAAACGGTAGGCGTTGGCTGTATATAAATCCTTTTGCTCTCTGTCAAAAGCAGAGTATACCACAGTCTCCAGCTTGTCTGGAAGCTCCTTTAATACATCTTTTTTCAGTCTTCGTAAAATAAAAGGACCGATCAGGCGGTGAAGGCTTTCCAGTACCCATTGTTCCTGGTTCTTTACAATGGGCATTTCATACTCTTTCTTAAACTTCTGGTAATGGAAAAGGAAACCAGGCATCAGGAAATCAAAGATGCTCCAAAGTTCTGAAAGGCGGTTTTCGATGGGGGTACCGGTCAAGGCAAACCTGCACACGGCATCCACTGTTTTTACGGCCTTTGCGCTCTGGGTAGATGCGTTCTTGATGTACTGGGCCTCATCAATGATCTGGAAACGAAATGTAATTCCTTCATAAAGTTCTATATCTCGTTTCAGCAGATCGTAGGAAGTGACGACCACAGTTCCCTTCTCTAAATTCTCTAACTGTTCTTCTCTCTCTGGTGCCGTACCTGTAACAGTTATTACCTGTAATGACGGTGCAAAGAGATGGATCTCGTTTTCCCAGTTATAGACAAGAGAAGCCGGACAGACGACAAGAAAACTGGCATCTGGATTTCGCTGAGCTTCATCAAGGATTAATGCAATGACCTGAATGGTCTTTCCAAGTCCCATATCATCAGCCAGTATTCCGCCAAATCC
>SVDS01000051.1 GCA_015057715.1 Paenibacillaceae bacterium | reverse complement strand
TCTTTTAAAGAAGTAGTCTGAGTGGACTTTTCAAGATTTACTCCTGTCTTCTGCTTAACATTGGTAAATTCTAAGGGTGACGGATTATTTCCTTTTTCAATGGTTACTTCCTTTTTATAAACAGTTCTGTTGTCATCCGGATTAATTACATATCCATCTGTATTTGGCGTAATAGCTGTCTCTTCTATCTCATAGGTTCCGGGAAGCAGCATAACTGTGGTTCCGCTTTCACCATAAGGTACTGAGACAATATCTCCCGCCTGTTTTCCGGTTTCTTTATTTGTTACCTTTACAAACGCGTTTATGGCAGAGGACGGATTATCCTGTTTATTTACATCATTCTTAAACAGCTTTAATGGCAGCGCTTCCTGATTATGAACCGTAAACTGATACACTCCCGGTGCTTTGGTATTACTATCAGAAAGCACGTATAAATCAAGGTTCCGTATGGTCTGGCCATTCTTATTTAAATCTGCGGTTACGGGAAGAATGGTTCCACTTCCCCCATCAAAAGTCTCCAGCCGGAAGGTGTCAAATCCATGATCTTTTACAGGCACTTCATATAACCCGTAAGAATATCCTGACTCCTGTTTCAGACCCCGGAAAGAAAGTTTACCCTGGGCATCGGTGGTTCCCTCTGATACATAGTTCCAGGTATCGCCGGCCTCTTTTTTATAAAGCTCAAAGGTGATCCCGGATTTTTCTGCCTCTGTTTTACCGTTTCCACTGTATTTGGTAATCTGGAAATCAATGCCGCCCTGATTTTCTACAGTAATCTCCGTAGTCTTTCCGGTCTCGGCTGTCAGTCCCTGTTCCGGAACTGCGGTCCCAATGGTTAAATATCCCAGAGGGGCATTTGTCTCTTTTACATAATAAGTTCCCGGATTGAATTTCTTTGTAGATAATAAAAACTCATAAACACCGCTTGTTCCGATTTCTTTAAAATCACCTACATAGGTTGTCAGTGCCTGATCGGAATATAAGCTAAATCCAGCACCCGTCAGCTTCTTTGAAGAATCTGCTGAATCAACTTTCGTTATGCGGATTCTAGCTTTTGCATACTGATTCTCAACTCCTATGGTAACCGGAGTCTTGGTGGTGAAATCCGAACTTGTTCCTATCTGGATATAACCATCAGACCATAGTTTTCCATTGGTTACTCCTGTTTCTCCAGTCAGCATCCAGTCTGGGTTTTCCCGCTCTTTTACATAATAAGCTCCGCCTTCCGGATTTTGAGCCAGCTGTATTTTACCCTCTGCGGTATAATAGCCGTCTGTTGCCGCAAAGTTATGAATCGTTACGGTAACTGGCTGGTTCTTCTCATCATATACCGGCTTGTAGGCCTTTTGGGCATCAGAGTAGGTATAAACATCAAACACAACCTGAGATGGAAGTTTATCTTTAATATCCTGGTCATTTATAAACCCATCTCCAAAAATAAGTTTCTTTGTTATTGTCAGGGTAACCTTTTCCCGGTTCTCAAAGGTTACTTCCGTATTTTTATAAGTTCCGGTCATATCACCGGTCACAGCCACTACTAACGTTGTGGTATCAACGGTATATCCCTGGGGGGCTTTTGTTTCTGTAATGCGATACCAGCCTGGCTGACAGTTCTTAAGGATATAAGATCCATTTCCCTGATCTTCCAGAGTTTTTGTCAAAGCTGTAAATCCATCCCCTGGTTTGTCGTAAGCAGGATCTTCCACATTCCGTAGAACACCTCCGTCTAAATCTGTACCATTGCGGAACTTCATGTATTCCAGACGGAACTCTGCTCCCTTCATAGAATCACCGCTTTGCTTATCCTCACCATCTGTCTTATGTAATGTAAGCTGTGCAAGTCTTGGGTTTCTAACGGTCAACGCAGCCATAGGGCCTGTTATGCCATCAGCAACCGGAACCAGAGTTACTTTGTTGCCGTCTGCAACAGGCTTATAACCAACGGATACGGAATGTTGTTCGAAATAATAATCCGTTGCCGTATTTTCAGCGCTGCTTCCCAGTTTCTCACTGAGCACAGTATAGGTGCCACTGTCGAGTCCGTTTAATACAGCAAGATATCTTCCGTCTCCCTGCTTTTGTGTGACAGCTGTGACCTGAACGCCCGAAGGATTCTTTAATGTAAATGTAATACCGGAAAGTCCTTCTGGCCGCTCTCCGTTCCATGCTGTTTTCTCAATCTCAAGCATTGGCTTTTGCGGATTGTAAACAGGGACTGTCAGTGACGTGCTGGCTACGGTAAAATATCTCCAAAGCCCGTCGGTACCAGTATACATGGTAATATATTGTTTGTTCTGTTCCGTAGTCAGCGTTTCCTTCATTTTATAGAGACCGGAAGGAAGTCCGCCGGGTATTAAAATCTTACCGGTACTGTCTGTTGTATAAGTGCCGTATTTCTTATAATCATATCCAGATGCACTCCACTGATATTGCCAGACTTCAAACGCAACCCCCGAAAGAGGTGTTTTCTGAATATTCATCCCATCTAGTTCGTCATCTGTTTTCTGGAATGTGGCTGTATCCGGGGTATAGCCGTATTTCTTAAGAGTTACCGGATATTCTTTGGAGACCTTGTTAATCAGCCTGAATTCAGGTGCTTTCCCGGAGTCCCAGAAATACTGCTCATCTATATAATCCTTACTAATAGGAACTGTTACATTTAAAACATGAAGCGTTGCATCCATCGTAACCTTAGATGGTGCATAAATCTCTTCCAGTCCAAGAACCAGCTTAACCGGATCTCCTTCTGTATTAAATTGAAGGATATCTTTGGGATTCTTGCCCAGTTCAGTAAGTTTATTGCTTACTTCATCAAGCCTGATTGATTTTGAAAGTGCATAACCTGTTTTATGAGTGCCATCAGATTCCAGTCCGGTTTCCACCACATCAATCGGCAGAAGTTTTTCATTATTCTCTGGATTGAGCAGCCATATCTGGAATTTTGCTCCTCCAAGCAGGCTATATTGCTTTTCTGCAGTTTCCAGCCATTTATTTAAGGCAACCTGAAAATGATAATTTTCAAGCCCTGTACCTCCGCCAGAATGCTGATTGGTAATGACTGCTGCCTTTTCATTTCTTCCGCTCTGATAAGAATGACGAATTTCATCATATCCGCTATATTCCGAATGATCCGGTACAAATACGGCAGCGATTTTTCCGCCTTCTTCCAGAAGATATCCCGGTGCGGCCTGGTCCTCAACCAGCCAGTATACATATCCGTCATCCAGAATTGTAGTATCAAACTGTCCATCCTGGCGTTTACCTGTCTGGGGATCAATACGGGTGCCGCTCTCATACTGACCATCTGTCACAAATCTGCTTCCATCTGCTAAATCCTTCTTTTGGATGGAGGCTAAATTCTTGGTGTCATCAAGCATTTTATAGAGTGTGAATCTTGCACCGTTTACCATGTGGCTTTCATGTGTTCCTCCGCCAAATGTTATTCCATCGCAGGTTTTCCATACGTTAAACTGAACCCAGGATTTATAATTAAAAATTGGATTCGTATATCTGACCAGTGAATCTACATTTGCTGGAAGGTCTTTACCACTAAATGCAACTGCATTATACCGAGTCTGTAAATCTGCCACAGACAGGCTCTTTGCAGGCTGATCATTCTCAAGTGGAAGCGGTTCTTTATTGCCCATATTTAATTCAAAAGGCAACTTGGATTCACTCTTTGTGGGAACCCTAACTTCAACCACATAATACGTATCTTTACGGTCAATATCATTGAATGTGGCAATACCATCAAATTCATTTGTTACCTGTGCCTGCACAAATACTGCAATACCCGGCTGATCCCGGTTCACTTTATAAAGAGCCAGGTTTACATTTCCTAACGCCCTGTTCACCTCATAGAACTGATCATTCCAGCCATCACGCCAATATTTCTGGGTACGAATGGTCAATTTGGGCTCATCTTCAATAATAAGAGGTGCGCCTGATTGCTCTCCGTTAACAGTGGAAATAGTTTTCCCCTCTGTTAAAGTGGTGGTCAGAACATCATAAGATGGCAAATATCCTGAAGGTGGAGTGATTTCAGCAATCACGTAAGGGATTCGGTTGCCGCTGTCATCAAAAATACGCAGTTTACTGCTGTCAAAAGTGACCTGACCATTTGTACCGGATGTTTTTGTCTGAATGGGGCTTTTAATGCTGTTTGCCCAGTCAGCTTCACGGAACTGAGATCTTAAATAGATTCCAAAAACAGCACCACTTACCGGTGTTTTTCTTAAAGCATCCCGTTTGGTAACCATTACTCTGCCATAATTCTGATAATTTTCCAGAGACTTGCTTCCATACAAATAAATATTTGAATTTTTTTCAGTTGTCGTCTCTGCTGCCGTTACAGTCGCAGGCCCGTAGTAAACCGCCCCATTCTGAATCATGTAACCATCATACTGTCCATCTGCCTTGTTGTTCATCAGAAACAGAGGATTGATAATATCAGAGCCCAGAATTTCCTTAAAGTAATAGGTTCCCGGTGCCATCACCGTATCAGTATTGGATACGATTGTATTTTTACTGTTTGGAAGCGTAACCGCTGTAAAATGATCTCCATCTTTCTGAAATACTTCAAATGTGATCTTTACATTGTTATCGGCACTTCCGTTTGAATTATATTTTACCTTTTTTAAATTAACGGTTTTATAAGGCTTATTATAGAATTTTAAATGAGTGGTTGTGGCCTCTTTCGGATACCAGAACCATTCTTTCAGCTGTTCCCTGTTTATAGGACCATTGGGAGTTGTAAACTCACTGATTGCTGATCCAACATAATTATCCGGCGCCTTTATTTCTTCTACCCGGTACTTCGTTCCTGGATCCAGAGAGATAAAAGTACCATCCAGAGTAACGTCTCCCTTAAATACTTCCACACCATCTGTAACCCTGGTAATTTGAAATGTTGCCGTTATTTTTTTACTGTTATCCGTTATGTCATACTTATGAAGCCAGTAGGGCACTTTCTGAGGTATGTTATATGCCTTTACATTGGCATCTGACTCCCTGCTGACAGTATAAGGACCAATGAGAGGTGTTTTTATGCCATTAACAACTGCGTCATCAATATTTTTCCCTGTCTCATCTGCCTCCAGGCGATCTGCACTTCCTGATTCACTCCAGTAATAATCTTTGGTAATATCCAGATTGCCAGCAGTAATGATACCATTTTGATCTGTGGTATAGATTTTTCCAGGAGTTACTTCGCTGTAATTACTTTGATTCTTATCAGCTGCATATAGCTTAAACTGGTAACCGGCATTGGAATTACCGGTATTAATCCAGCCAGATGCCCACTGGTTGCCAAAGGACCAGGTCTCCTTCTGAAGCTTAAGAATCGCCTGTCTGTTGTTTTTTATTTCTACTGAAGTTGTTTTTAATGGTACCAGCGTAATTTCTTTATAAAGATAAGTTTTGCTGTTTTTTGTTTCAGTAGTAAAACCGCTTCCTGCAGGATTTCCATCCGAATAACCCTCTGGAAGTTCTTCCACTACCCGGTAGCGAATCAAGCGGTTACTATTGTCATAAACAGGAAGAACTACTTCAAAACCGCTGTTACCATCCAGTGAATAGGTTTCCTTAGAATCAACAGAAACTCTGGTCCAGCTGCTGCCATCAGCAGTCGTTTCAAACCAGAAATGGTTGTCAAAATTCCCTTTATACTGCTGCGGAACGGACTGATAAGTCCCATCATCCTTTTGGAGTAGTTTAGTTACCTGAACCTTTGCCTGATTTAAAGTATTAACAAGATAATTGCTGTCTTCCTTTAATACAGTTGTTTCCCCTCTTTTTACTATAACCGGATACTCCCTGGTATCAATGATATACCCGTTGGCACTCTTTTCTTTAATTACATATTCTCCAGGGGTAACAGGCTTAAAACGTACCAGACCATTTTCATCAGACTGAACTGTTGTTACCTCAGTTAATGTACCGTT
The DNA here is from genome assembly GCA_015057715.1 of Paenibacillaceae bacterium. Lineage (GTDB taxonomy): Bacteria > Bacillota > Clostridia > Lachnospirales > Lachnospiraceae > Lacrimispora. Next base: position 24,273 of record SVDS01000051.1, on the reverse strand, counting down.
ATCCTTTGTGCAAAGTGTAAATTGTGCACCGCTTAAGGCATTTAAATCGTTATCCTTTGTGTTCACGCTGTCCCAGGTACGTGCCTTCTTATAAAATTCAATTGCGCCTTTTCCTACAACGTTATTAACTACTTTAACTTCTTTATTCTCTCCAGCCTTAATGGTAAATTGAATCTCCTGGCTGTCTTTAAAGGTCTTAGAATCCACAACTGCATAACTATATTCTGTTCCTGCAGGCTTCTTCCCTTCTTTAATCACATAGGTACCGGGATCAGCCTGAATCTGAATATATCCTCTGTCTCCGGTTGTATATGAGATAGTTTCACCAGATTCACTGGATGGATTAACAGCTATCGTTCCTTTCTGAATACTTTTACCGTTTGGATCTAACACAGTATAGTTGTCATAAGGTGTCTGGTTTCCCTGGGAATCTACGGAATAAATCTCAAATTCAGCAGATCCGGGATATTCTTTTTCCATTGCCAGATCATAGCGTTTTAGAACTCCAATTCCTTCATCCAGCATTTTAGTTAACTGAATGACTGCTGGTTTATTAACCTCATGAACCGCTACCGCAGCTTCAGAATCATCTTTCATAACCTGGCTGCTTCCCAGCTTTACATATTCCAGATGTGCCTGGTTTAAAACAGTAAATACAGTAGAATCATTTACACGAGGATCATTGTATTTTAAAACAAAGGGTTCAAATGGATACCTGGCTGTAACCAGATAGGAACTGTAGGTAGGTGCTACATCCGATACATAAATATGATCAGCCCCATTTTGCCCCTGTGTCTTATAACTGTTTATTACAATAGAACCATCTTCCTTTTGATCGACAGGAATGCTGGTTCCATCGCCCCATTTTGCCATGACAGATATGGGCTTCATCTCTGCGGGAGCATTGGGTGTTGTTATAGAAAGTTTATCCGTAATATGGAAGGAACCTTCTTTAAATCCGGTACGCCCGTAGGTCTGATAAACCGTGCCATCAGGCTGTCTTGATATCTCCCCCTGGTTTCCATACATTCCCACTTCTATCATGTAAGTAATGTCAACGTATTGGGGATTTCCCTGATTATCATTAATGATATCGTAAGACTGATCCGTAGGATAAACCCTTTTTTTAATATGCCACTGATCATCAGATATCAATTGAAGCTGAGTCTGGGATGGCTGTGTGGCATAAGTAACCGTAGAGATATTACCTGGATAAGTAACTTTATCTTTATCCGTTTTATCCGCAACCTTAACATCAGCATGAAATGCAACGCTGTTGTCCGGAAGGTTAAAGTTTTCTCCTACCGCTCTTTTACCATTTCCGTCTATGTATGCGTTTATTATAATATTATCCGATTTACCCGGACTTATGGAATGATTTTCGTCACCTATCAGAATTTTATAAACGCTTTTCTCGCTGTCTGAAGTTTCAAGTTCCACTTTTCCTTTCTGCTCCTCCAGGGTGATTCCAGCAGGAACAGTAAAATAAATGACAGCATTTTCATATGTATCAAACAAAGACAATTTTCCGCCTGCTGCATATTCATAAAGAGGTGCGGCCTGCATGGTATAAGTAATTGTATAAGTAAATAATTTCCCTGCCTTAATTTCTCCGGTCATACTCTGAGCAAGGTTGATTTCTACCGTTTCTTTTTTATCAGTGGCATCTTCTCCATAATAGCTTAATGCTGTTTCATAGGGTGAAAGCTTCGCCTCATCGCTTACTTCCATATTCAATAATGTCATACCATAGCTTGGAACTACCATAGAGAACGAAGGTTGAACAAATAAGGAAGTCAGGCTAAAGCCATTGTCTTCTTCACTGCTAACTCCCATTAAGGCAGACTTTTCATCACCGGATAATACCTTTCCATCACCAATAGAAACAATATCTGCACTGTCAAACTGTTCCGGCGCAGAAACTGCCACTGAAGGAGTGGAAACAGTCTCCAGTGCTTCTGAAAGCACTGGTACCTGGTGTCTGGAAATAGAAAGCTGCTGACTATTTATTTTATTTTTGCTAACAGTCAGTTCATCACCAGATACGGAATTACCGGAATCTTTACTACCTTCCTCCGGCTCAACTTTTTCTGTTTTTACCTCTTCCTGTTTCACATCCTCTGTTTTTTCTTCTCCAGTCTCGTCTGAGATGGATTCCTGGAGTTCATCTTTACCTGCCTGTGTTTCAACAGCTTCTGATTCATTCTCCGTTGATGAAGCAGCTTTTGTTTCTGAATTTTCAGTACTGCCGTCATCCTTCGTACCTGAAGTCGTTTCATTCGCCTGTGTTTCAGCAGCCGTTTCTTCTATTGTCTCTGCTTTTGTTCCTGCTGCCGCAGCTGCTCCTGTAGAACCTCCAGTTGAATTATTCAAACCATTCTGTAATGTGGCTTCCTCTGAATTCTCTCCCACAACTGCATACTCATCCATCTGGGCTTCTGTTACAATAAAATTATCACTAACTATCCTGAGACGGAATTCGCATTCCCGATCTTTATAACCATTCACACCAATAATCTGAACGCTCTGAAGAATAGATTCCTGTTTAATACGGTCCGATTCATCATTCTCAGAAAAAGGCTCATCACCAAGAACATCGGAAACAACCACAAGGTACATGGCCTTTCCTTCTTTTTTCTGAAGAATTAAGGTTTTGCCTTCCAGCTCCTCATACAATTTTTCCGTAACCAGATCTTTTTGTTCTCCTTTAAATGGAATCAGATCTTCTTTTAATTCAGGTCTTCTGTCAGCATCTTTTTTAAGGACTTTTTCTATTGCAGACTGGGTGACTTTGACATCAATAACCTGTTTTGCCTGTGATGGCGTTGCTTCCGACGGAGATGCCTTGGACGCATTGGATGGACTAGCCGTATTTCGATCTGTATACTCTCCCGCATAAACCGTAATTGCGGTGAGCTGTGATACATTTCCCGAGACAATGGCAATTGTTAACAACCAGGCAAGTACCCGCTTAAAGCGATGTATTTTTTTCATTGCTCCCTTCATTTTCACACCCTCCTATATATTTTTTACTCTTTCTAAATTCGTCTTCTATTTTAAGCCATGAGATGGCAATATTTCCCTCTTTCTCAGTATACATGAGACCGGTTACAAGCCAGTTATTTTTGGTTACATAATCATTTTTAACCAATTAATTTTTATGCTTGTTTTCTCTCTACTTTGTATGCCTTTTCCCTTAATTCAAGTACATTTTTCATCACTTTTTAACACAAAATTATAACTTGATTCTAACTGTTAACTTAACATATATTCGTTGTTTACATTTATTGTTCTGTGAGATAAAAATAACATATATAAGTTCTTTTGGTTTGGTAATAACCAAACACGGGGATATTAAAAGGAGATGTCATGAATGTTGAAGAAAAAATGAGAATTGCTATTAAAGAAGGCGCTTTAACTGATTTTTGTAAAACTTTAATTAATTTAGGATAATATTTACTAATTCCGATGCCATCTTGACAGAACGCCTGATTAATTCTAAAATAGATCCAACTGACTAATTCCTAATTACAAAAAAGAAGGTCTTAAACATATGATACAAGATATTTTCCCCCACGTATTTCATAACGAATTTGAAGTAAAATCACCTGCCAAAGACAGCCATTTTTTCTATTTTTCAGAAGGGAGCATCTGTCTGACAGAGGGTAAATCCAATATAATTCCCCGGTTCTCCGCATTAGAAGATGATGTCCGAAGCTCATTCATGTCCCATTGTGATTATTTATTTTCCATCGATCAGATGGATTTTTTTCTGGTAGACGAAACCAGCGTATTACTGGCGGATACCCCTGGTATCAGTCTTTTCAAAAATAGCATATTGCGGGAATTAACCCCCATGTGGGTATCTTTTTCAGCTGTGTGTGCCTCTCAGCTTCACCGCTTCTACTCATCTAACCGCTACTGTGGTTGCTGCGGATCAGAGATGATTAAAAGCAAAAAAGAACGGTCTATGGTTTGTTCCTCCTGCGGTAACACCGTGTATCCAAAGATTGCACCCGCAGTCATTGTTGGCATCATCCACGACGGAAAGCTGCTGCTTACGAAATATGCAGGCAGAGAATATACACGCTATGCACTTCTGGCTGGTTACACGGAGTTTGGTGAAACCTTAGAGGATACCGTGCATCGGGAAGTCATGGAAGAAGTTGGTCTGCGGGTAAAAAATATACGGTACTATAAAAACCAGCCATGGGGCTTTTCAGATTCCATTTTGATGGGCTATTGGGCCGAGCTGGATGGTTCTCCACAAGTCACGCTGGATGAAACAGAATTATCCACAGCTGTCTGGATGACTCCTGAGGATATCCCCGATGATTTTACCAACATCAGCCTGACCCATGAAATGATTCTGTTATTTAAAAATGGTAAAATAAATGAAACCCAGGGGGAAAAAGCCTGATCAGGCTTTCCTTCCTGGGTTTCTGTAAAAGGTTGCATATCCATTTGCAATAAGAATTCCATCTTTAGGAACCTGTGAAAGAATTAATATTACATTTAACACATCAACACACGCTCCTCCAGCATTAAATACACTTAAAAAAATGAGATAACCACTTAATCGACCGAAAACAGCTAAAAGAAACGGTACTGCAAATGAGAGAATAAAAAGCGGCATTAGTGATATGACCACCATCCTTTTTCTGGTAAGGATTTCTTCCGTAAATACAAAACCAAACAGTCCATTAAATCCCCAATAAGTCTTATCTGAATTTCTTATTCCTGGTATAAATGCCGCATGAATCAACTCATGAATGAAAAGGTATAAAATCATTCCTAAGAGATAATATAAAACCTCAATGCCTATTGTAATTTCCAGGGAAAACCCCTGCTGTCCGGAAATCAGTTTCTTTAATGGCGGATATAAAAAATAACACCATACCCCTGCGGATAACATCAGGATCAAACTGATAGGCATAGACCATAAAATTGCTCCCGATACAGACCTTGGTTCTTTTAAACGAGACCAGCCTTGTTCTTTCAGTTTACTGGTTGTGTTTTCATTCTCCAGTGGTATTTTCTTAATAAACTTCATAGTTTGTCACCTCAATTATTGCGTAATAGTTCTTATATATTATATATCGCTTTGCCACAATATTAAACAGTGATATTCCCCATTTTTAACGTATATAATTTCAATAACAAAGAAGTTTTTATGAAATTAACCGTTTTAGTTGATAACAATACATTAATTGATTATACCCTTACCATTGCGCCTCTTTTAAAGTTAAAGCCGAAATAAACAGCCGCACCCCCATCCATGAAGTAGGTGCTGGACTGACAATCACGATTTAACATTTGGTTTACGACAGCGATGCAGCCCATTTTGCCGCACTGTCAATGCTCTCGGGATTTTTCTTAGGTTCCACAAATGCAATCTCACCTAAAAATTTATTCTCCGGCAATGCCTCCTTTAGCTTTGTAAAACACTTTGCAGCACCTCCCCCGCCATGGCTTGCAAATATTGCAATCTTTTTATTAATAATCTTATAATCGTTAACAAAACTTTTGATAGGTGGAGCAAATGATCCCGCCCAAACCGGAGTTCCAATAATAATTGTTTCATAACGACTCAGATCAATGCTTTCGTTTGTCAACGTCGGCTTATCTCCAAAAACAACACTTTTTCCGCCCCAAAAATACTTTCCAATCCCCTCTGTCGGATACTTCTTACTAGTCTTTAACTCAACAACATCCGCATTTAATGTCTCTCCAATTTTTTCCGCTATCAATTTTGTATTACCATCAAACGAAAAATATACAATTAAAGCACTCTTCATTTTAAATCCCCTTTCTCAATTATAATTTTCTTTGCTTCTAAAGCCCAATCCTTCATTGCAGAATAAACATGTACTCCACACAACGCAGTCAGTTGGCTATAAGTACAATCAATCCCCTCACCCGTTAACTGGCTAAGATTCTCCATACAGTCTTTCATTTCTTTTACCAGTTCTTCATTTCTCCTGATAAAATCATCCAGATGTCCGATTAGCACATCCGATTCAGTATTCTCTCCAAAAGAGATCTTTAGTAGTATTTCATATCGGAGCTTTTCAATCTCCGGTTTCTCGCGCAGCCATTCCGATAGTTCTTTTCTGCCTGCTTCGGTAATGCTGTATACGATCTGTCCCCGTCCGTTACCATGTTCTCCCTTGTCAGAGCAGACAGCTAATCCCTGGGCAACCAGTACCTTTAAAGTCGGATATATCTGTCCATAGCTTTCCTGCCAAAAATGACTGTATTCATTTTCAAGCCATTTTTTAATTGTGTAACCAGTCAGCGGCATACGGGCAAGCATTCCCAGTATTACATATTTTGACTTTCCAGTGTTCTCCTTCATTTGTATACCTCCAATTTTATATAACATTATGATATATCATATTGATATATAAATCAAGTAAAAATTCAATAAATTGTAATTCTTCTTTTTATGCCGACTTAAAAAACAAATTCCTTCTCTTTATAGAATAAAGAAATTGGTAATAGACCAGTTACTATGATATAATATCCACCAAAAGACAGTAAATTAAATACCCAGATACAAAAAGATTTTTAAAGGCGGCGACAAATTGACAAATAAAAAAGCAGAAAACAAATACGCTGATTACGCGTTAAAACTAAAAATAGATTGTAAAAATTGCAGCGGTTTATGCTGTGTCTCGTTATACTGCACAAAGACAGACGGATTTCCTGCAAACAAAGAGGCTGGAATACCATGCGCCTATCTTGGCTCTGATTATGGATGTAACATACATTCCAAACTAAGTGAAAAGAATTACAAAGGCTGTATCGCTTATGACTGTTTCGGCGCGGGACAAAGAGCCACTCAACTCTGTCTGACAAATGGCACCTGGAAAACAAATACCAAACAGGCAGACATGATATTCGAAACGTTTATGATTGTATTTCAGCTTCATCAGATGCTATGGTATTTGGTGGAAGCATTTCAGTTAACTACTGATAATAAATTGAAGTCAACCATAGATGAACTGATACAGGACAATGAACAGATAGCAGAAATGCTTCCAGAAAACTATTTAAAGACAGACCTTTCAGAATACCGGTTAAAAGTAAATACCGTTTTAAAACAAATAAGCAGCACAATCTCAATCAGTACATCAGCAAGCAGGCATTCAGACATGATGTATCTGGGCAAAAATTTTAAAAAGGCAAATCTGGACGGAAAAGATTTCAGTATGTCACTTATGATTGCAGCCGATTTTACAGGATGCAGTTTGAAGAAAACCAATTTTTTAGGTGCCGACATCCGTGATGCCAACGTTAGAGATACGGATTTAAGTGAGAGTATATTTTTAACACAAATGCAGATCAACTCTGCAATTGGAAATAAAAACACCAGGCTGCCGGACAATCTAAGCCGTCCGGCAGCCTGGTTCTAACCATGTTAACCAGTATGTTCTAATATCTCTCAAGTACAATTAACCCACAGAGCCTTTATGTACGTTCCTGGACCCACCCCTCACAACCATCCATGTTCCCAAACAGTATATGGGAATGATGGCAGCAAAGCGTATGGCAGAACTTATCAATACAAAATCTTCATACCCTGTAAAAATTGAAATCGGCACCACTCTGGTTCTAAGAAAATCTACTTAATATTTTGTGGCATAAAAAAAGAGAACAGATTTGAAAAACTTCAAATCCATTCTCTTTTATTGTCCTGTCAAAAGATCCTGTTATGATCTCTTTCCCGGTTTATATTTATTTACCGTAGTAAGCCTTTAAATACATTTCCTTAATTTCACTGAACAGCGGATATCTTGGGTTTGCACCGGTACACTGATCATCAAATGCATTCTCAACCATCTCGTCCAGTGTATCTAAGAAATACTTCTCATCTACGCCGTAATCTTTAATAGTTGCCTTAATGCCTACTGCCTTCTTTAATTCCTCAACCTTAACAAGGAATTTTTTAAATACTTCCGCATCATCCTTGCCTTCCACTCCACAGAAGCGTGCGCATTCTGCATATCTGGCCAGTGTATGGGGATACTGATACTGCGGGAATGTTCCCATTTTGGTTGGTACTTCAGAAGCATTAAACTCCATAACCAGAGTGATTAACAGTGCATTTGCAACACCATGAGGAATATGGTGGTAAGCTCCTAATTTATGAGCCATAGAGTGGCAAACTCCTAAGAATGCATTGTTAAATGCCATACCAGCCATACAGGAAGCGTCAGCCATTTTGCATCTTGCCTCAACATTGGTTCCATCATTATAAGCAGTTGGAAGGTATTCAAATACATTTTTCATAGACTTCAGCGCAAGACCGTCCGTATAATCAGAAGCCATGACTGAAGCGTATGCTTCCAGTCCGTGAGTCAGTACATCAATACCAGAAGCGCTGGTCAGACCCTTAGGCTGGCTCATCATATTGTCTGCATCAACGATAGACATATTGGGCATTAACTGGTAATCTGCAAGCGGATATTTTACTCCAGTGTTCTGATCTGTAATAACAGCGAAAGAAGTTACTTCAGAACCTGTACCGGAAGAAGTTGGGATTGCTACAAAATAAGCTTTCTCGCCCATCTTCGGGAATGTGTAAACTCTCTTACGGATATCCATAAAACGCATTGCCATATCCTGGAAATCTACTTCTGGATGCTCATACATAACCCACATGATCTTAGCAGCATCCATAGCGGAACCGCCGCCCAGTGCAATGATTGTATCTGGCTGGAATGCCTTCATAGCTGCAGCACCGGCCTCAGCATTTGCAAGAGTCGGGTCAGGCTGAACATCTGAGAATACAGTATAAACGATACCCATTTCATTGAGCTTGTCGGTAATTGCCTTGGTATAACCATTCATATAAAGGAAAGAGTCTGTTACTACAAATGCTCTCTTTTTGTTATAAACATCTTTTAACTCACTAAGCGCAACTGGCATACAGCCTTTTTTGAAATAAACTTTCTCCGGATTTCTGAACCACAGCATGTTCTCTCTCCTCTCAGCAACGGTTTTAATATTCAGCAGATGCTTCACACCTACATTTTCAGAAACAGAGTTTCCTCCCCAGGAACCGCAGCCCAGAGTCAGAGATGGCTGTAACTTAAAGTTATAGATATCACCAATACCGCCATGAGAAGATGGTGTATTAACCAGAATACGGCAGGTTTTCATTGCAGCTGCATGTTTTGCCATCTTTTCAGTCTCATTCACATTCACATACAGAGAAGCTGTATGGCCATAACCACCGTCTGCAACCAGCTGTTCTGCCTTTTCAATTGCCTCATCGAAGGTTTTAGCCTTATACATAGCCAGAACTGGAGAAAGCTTTTCATGTGCAAATTCTTCCTCAAGATGTACGCTTTCCACTTCACCAATTAAGATCTTAGTTGATTCCGGAACTTCAACACCAGCAAGTTTGGCAATGGTATGAGCTTTCTGACCAACAATCTTTGCATTTAACGCACCATTGATAATAATGGTTTTACGTACTTTCTCAATCTCATCGCCTTTTAAGAAGTAGCAGCCTCTTGCTGCAAATTCCTTCTTAACCGCGTCATAAACCTTTTCAAGAACAGTAACAGACTGCTCAGAAGCACAAATCATACCGTTATCAAATGTTTTGGAATGAATGATGGAGTTGACTGCCATTTTAACATCTGCTGTATCATCAATGATAACCGGTGTATTACCTGCACCAACGCCCAGAGCCGGCTTGCCGGAGGAATAAGCTGCTTTTACCATTCCAGGTCCGCCTGTTGCAAGAATAATATCTGCACTTCTCATAACCTCGTTGGTTAATTCAAGAGACGGTACATCAATCCAGCCTATAATTCCTTCTGGAGCTCCTGCTTTGACAGCTGCATCAAGAACTACCTTAGCAGCTGCAATCGTACAGTTCTTTGCTCTTGGATGTGGGGAAATGATAATTGCATTTCTTGTTTTTAAGCTGATTAAGGTTTTAAATATAGCAGTTGAAGTCGGGTTTGTAGTCGGAATAACAGCTGCTACCAGTCCGATTGGTTCTGCAATTTTCTTTATTCCAAATGCTTTATCTTCTTCAATCACACCGCAGGTTTTTGTATCTTTATAAGAATTATAGATATATTCAGCTGCATAATTGTTCTTAATTACTTTATCCTCTGCAACGCCCATCCCTGTTTCTTCAACAGCCATCTTTGCAAGAGGGATTCTTAATTTATTTGCAGCACTGGCTGCTTCATAAAAGATTTTATCAACCTGCTCCTGAGTGAAGGTTGCGAATACTCTCTGAGCTTCTCTCATTGCCTCCATTTTTGCGATCAGGGTATCTACACTATCAATTATCTGGGGAACCTTAATCAGTTCTTCTTTTTTTGCCATCTTGAATTTCCTCCATTTTATAAGTATCAATCCCATTGGTTACTTGATCGATATTTTTTTAACGATCTTTATGATCTTATTATATTCTATCGTTATTTTTTTGTCAATGTGAGAACTCACAAAAATATACATCAATCGATATATTTTTTATCTAATTTTTATAAATATTTTTTTACTTATATAAGGATTAATCTAAATCTTATAAATCTTATAAAACAAGGGTTTATAAGGGTTGATAATGATTCAGAATAATCAATAAACCGCTATATCCTCTTTTTACCTTATTTTTATCTCAAATAAAACAACGATATTATATGGTTCTGCCCAGCTTCTATGAACACATTTAAGAACTTGGCATTTACCTATAAATATGGTATAGTTAGCCTTACTAACTGCTATAATAAGGTCCGGGCAGGTTAATTAGATAAGATGATTTAAGGGGACATATATGAAAATAACCATTGGAATTGATCTTGGAGGAAGTACAACAAAGATTGTAGGATTTCAGGATCATAAATTGAAAATACCCACATTTGTGAAAGCAGATAATCCCATAGCTTCTCTATTTGGCGCTCTGGGTAAATTTATCTATGATAACAACATTCAGTTAAATGAAATAGAGAAAATTATGATTACAGGGGTAGGAAGCGCATATGTAGAGCAGCCCCTTTATGGTATTCCAACTTTTAAAGTAAATGAATTTACATGCAATGGATTAGGTGGTCAGTATTTTACCGGATTAAAAGATTTAATCGTGGTAAGTATGGGAACCGGTACTTCACTGGTACAGGTGAATGGAGACTCCATTGTTCATACCGGAGGTATTGGAATCGGCGGTGGAACCATCCTGGGACTTTCAAGCCTTTTATTAAAAACCCAGGATATATCCCATATCATGGATCTGGCCAGCAGAGGAACTTTAAGTAATATCGACTTACAGATTCAGGATATTTCAAGAACTCCTCTTCCAGGGCTGCCATTATCTGCGACAGCATCAAATTTTGGAAAAGTGAGGGGTTTTGTATCAGATGAAGATATTGCAATCGGTATCATTCATATGGTACTCCAGGTAATAGGAAAGTCCGCCATTCTTTCTTCATTAAACAGCAATATTAATGATTTTGTTATGACTGGGAATCTTTCTAAGTTTCCTCAGTGCAGGGAGATCTTTCAATCCCTGGAGACCATGTTTGATGTTCACTTTATTATACCTGAACAGGCTGAATATGGTACTGCCATCGGAGCTGCTCTCACAGAAGAGCATCACTTGGAGATGACAGAGATCCGTTAATTAAAACGAAATTTCTTTCTTTTTACTGGTAAGGGACTGGATTACAGCTTTGGCATTTTGTAAATAGAATACTTCCATAAAGTTATCGTCAACCGAATACATTCTGCTTAAAGCTGATCCATACTCTTCTATCATTGCTACTCTCGCTTCTCTTCTGGAATCTAAAACAGCTTCACACTGAAGCCTGATCCAGGTCCCGTGGTTCATTCCGCTGATTTCAATTTTAGGGTTTTTCATCATTTGATCAAATACTGGTTTTTTATTGTTGGTAATAATATAAATCTTCCCTTCAAACTGACATACTGCTCCAAAGGGGCGTACTCTTGCCTGATCCCCGTCACAGGTAGCCAGATAAAACGTTTTGCATTCCTTTAAATACTGAAGTACTTCTTCCATATTAATTTCTCCTCTTCCTATTATAATGATTCATAAAACGTATATATAAAAAACACGGTAAGAACCGTGTTTTTTATGAATGATATCCCAATGCCCGTTCCAGTGCTTCTTTTTCTTCGCTTCCAAGAAGTACTTCCGTTTCTCCTCTTTCTACTTCTTTAATGTATACATAACATCCTTCTCTGCTATGAACCGAGTTCAGTACAAATCCACTGTTTGTATAATCCAATAATGACATAGCAAAGCTTAAATTGCCTCCCATGCCTTTAAATGCGTTATATTTTACAAGACCAAACTTCTGGAATGCACTTCTATAGTTTTTATTTGTATTTCTCAGAGAGTCTTTATTGGCACGATCCTCTGATTTTAACTGGGCAATATCTTCCATCTGTTCCATTATAATGCCCTCAAGTGTCTCTGCATCTTTACCTCTCATAAAAAAATCATATCTGCGATACAATTTTTTCATTTGTATCATACAAATAATTACGACAATTAGTAATATTAGTGTAAGCGCGGATAATCCAATAATCAAAAAGGCAGGATCAATCGGCAGCTGATTTAATATACTGTTATCCATTCTTTCGTCCTCACTTCCATGATGTTATCTTATGGATTCTAATAACTCTACTATTCTTTCCAATTCTGCCTCAGAATAGTACTCAATTTCAACTCTTCCTTTATTTTTATCTTTTCGGTTAATGCTGACTTTGGTACCCATGGCAGTTTTCATTCGATCTTCCAACTCCCGAAATATCAGTGAAATACTTTCATCCTCTTCCTTTCCTTCTTTTGGTTCTTTCTTTTTGGATAAGGATTTTACAAGTTTCTCGACTTCCCGGACACTCATGTTTTCAGCCATTATTTTACCAGCAAGCTGATATTGTAAATCTCCATCCTCCACTGCCAGTAATGCTCTTGCGTGACCACTGCTGATTTGATCCTGAATCAACATCTCCTGAATTCGTTCATCCAGCTTTAATAATCGCATACTATTAGTTATGGTAACCCGATTTTTCGCTACACGGGCTGCGATTTCTTCCTGCTTCAAACCAAATTCCTGCATCAGGATAGAATAAGCCCTGGCTTCTTCAATGGGATTTAAATCTTCCCTTTGAACATTTTCAATCAACGCTATTTCCATGGATTGTTGCTTTGTATATTCCCTGATTACTACCGGTACTTCTTTTAAGCCAGCCAATTTTGCTGCCCGCCATCTACGTTCACCAGCGATAATTTCATAGTAATCGCCTTTTTTTTGCACTAAAAGTGGTTGTAATACACCATACTCCTTCATGGATTCAGCCAATTCTACTAATGCCTCTTCCCGGAATTCCTTCCTTGGCTGATTATGGTTAGGCTCAACCATTGAAATTTTTAAAAACAGTTCTTTCCCAGTTTCCGGATCAACTTTCTCTTTTTCAGGTACTGGTGTGGTATGTTCTGCCTCTTTATGATTTCTCATTTCCTGCTCTTCTGCTGCAGATTCCATTACTTCATCTCCAAAAATTGCGCCAAGGCCTTTCCCTAAACCTGTTCTCTTTGCCATATCTAGATCTCTTCTCCTCTGCTGATAACTTCTGCCGCCAGTAACCGGTAGCTTTCTGCCCCCGCTGATCTGGAATCATATAAATTGATCGGCATTCCATGGCTGGGAGCCTCTGCCAGTCTGACATTTCTGGGTATGATTGTTTTATAAATATTCTGATTTAAATTATTTTTTACACTTTCAACAACTTCCAATGAAAGATTTGTTCTTGCATCATACATGGTAAATACGACTCCCTCCATTTCAAGGGAAGGATTTAATTTCTTTTTTACTAAATTTACTGTTTTTAATACCTGACTAAGGCCTTCCAATGCATAATATTCACACTGGATGGGTACTAGAACGGTATTAGCTGCTGTTAAGGCATTAATTGTCAATAGACTCAATGACGGAGGACAATCTATAATAATAAAATCATAGTTTTTCTTGACTTTTTCAAGATATGACTTAAGGAGTATCTCCTTATTCTCAATTTCCAGCAGCTCAATTTCAGCTCCTGCCAGATCCACGTTTGATGGCAATAAATCCAGATTTTCCTGAACGTTAGGTATCAAACATTCTTCTATCTCACATTCTCCAACCAACAGATCATAAACAGTACGCTCGATTGTTGACTTTTCCATACCAAGTCCGCTGGTTTCGTTTCCCTGTGGATCAAAATCCACAGCTAATACCCGTTGTCCTGACTCTGCAAGACAAGCTGATAGGTTTATTGCGGTCGTTGTTTTACCAACTCCGCCCTTCTGGTTTGCTATCGCAATGATTCTTCCCATTTTTAATTTTCTCCTGTTACAACGTCCGGAAATGCAGTTCAAATTAGAGTATAACATACTTTATTTTTTTTTCCTATGGTTTCAAGTAAAAAAAATACAGAAATTACAAAAAATGTTTCACGTGAAACATTCTTCCAAGTTTAAGAATAAATTAATATGTTTGACGTTGTAAGTCCATATCGATTATATTATAATAAGAAGAGATTATCCGCACTCAGGAGGTATATAATGAAAACTAAGAGTAAATTACTGACTCTGCTCATCCTTTCAGCAAGTACAGCTGCCGCAACTGCAGTTATTAATAAATTTGTTAAACTCTCTGCATCTTCAAAAAATATTTTATCAGATGCAAAGTCCTTATGCTACAAATGGAGATTTGGTAATATTCATTATACGAAATCTGGCACAGGGAAACCACTTCTTTTAATTCATGATCTGACTGCATACTCTAATGGTTATGAGTGGAACAGCATGATCTCCTTGTTAAAAGAACAGTATACCGTATACACCATTGATCTTCTGGGATGCGGTCGTTCAGAGAAACCCGATCTTACCTATACTAATTATCTCTATGTACAGATGCTCTCCGATTTTATTAAATCAGAAATTGGACACCGAACCAATGTAATCGCTACCGGTGCTTCATCAGCGCTGGCTCTTATGGCATGTAATAATGCTCCGGAATTATTTGACCAGATTATGCTCATTAATCCGGAAAGTCTAATGACATGTAGCCAGATACCCAATAATCACTCCAAAGTATATAAATTCATTCTGGATCTGCCCATATTAGGTACTCTTCTATATCATATATCAGTGAGCAAGCAATCTATAACAGAAGAATTTAGCAAAAATTACTACTTCAATCCTTATTCCGTAAAGAGCACAATCATAGATGCATATTATGAATCGGCTCATTTAGGAGAATCACCAAAATCACTTTACGCCAGTGTAAAGTGTAATTATACAAAATGTAATGTGACCAATGCACTGAAAAAAATCAACAACAGTATCTACATTACTGGTGGTGAGGAAATGGATCGCATCAATGAAGTTATTTCCGAATATCAAAAGTATAATCCAGCTATTGAAAGTTCTCTAGTAACAAAAAGTAAATATCTTCCACAATTGGAGAATCCTAACAGTCTGTACCAAATAATTCAAATGTACTTTCTATAAAAAAATGTTTCACGTGAAACATTCCTACAGAGATTAGTTTCTCTACTGGATGTTTCACGTGAAACATTTTACTTTAACGGTTCTTTTGATGGTAAACCAGCTTTTCTTGGATACTTCTTAGGAATTCCGCTTACTTTATTAATTTTAATCAATAATCTCTCTGCCTCTGTACCTGGTAGCAAAAACCGTTCTGTATCTTCTATCTTTCCACCTAAAAGAAAAACCGCATGTTTTGCTTCTCCCAACTCCTCTTCTATCTTGCCAGATTTGTATGGTATAAAACAACCACCTACTTTCACGAAGGGCATGCAATATTCTGATAAGGTGCTTAAATTTGCTACTGCTCTGGAAACACAAAGATCATATCGTTCCCTATGATTAATATCACGTCCTAAATCTTCCGCTCTCCCATGAATTGCACAGATATCTTCTAAACCCAAATTATTAATTACTTCATTAAGAAAATTTATTCTTTTATTCAAAGAATCCATTAATGTAATATTAAGTTGTGGAAATGCAATTTTTAAGGGAATCCCAGGAAAACCAGCCCCAGTACCAACATCAATTATGCTATAAACCTCAGTACCCAGATCATCCAAAATCTTAACAAGAGATAAGCTGTCAACAAAATGTTTCGATATAACTTCTTCCATCTCCGTAATTGTAGTAAGATTCATTACTTTGTTCCACTCAACTAATATTTCATAATATTTATAAAATTGCTCCAATTGATTCTTTTCTAAATTAATAGATAATAGACTCAATTCGTTTTGAAACTTCTCATAAAAAACATCTGTCATATTTCCTACCTCACTCCTTCTGATCTGTATTTTTATGATACTTCATCTGTTCTAAGTAAACCAGAAGAACGGAGATGTCTGCTGGAGAAACACCTGATATTCTGGATGCCTGTCCAATGGACAAAGGCTTATATAAATTCAGTTTCTGGATGGCTTCTCTTCTCAACCCTTTTACTTCTGCATAATCGAATTCAGCCTGCAGCTTTCTGTTTTCCAGCTTTTTATATTGTGAGACCTGTTGCTTCTGTCTGCGTATATATCCTTCATACTTAATATTGATATCTACCTGTTCCATTACGTCATTTGGAAGTGGTAACCGATTAACATCAATATCAGTTAACATAATATAATCAAGTTCTGGCCTACGCACTAACTCTGCCAACGTTGTTCCTGTTTTTAGCGGCGTGCTCCCATGCTTCTCCAAAAATTCCTGTACTGTCCCGGATGCTCCGATATTAGTTGATTCCAAACGTTTGATTTCTAATTCAATTTCTTCTTCCTTTTTTAATAACTCTTTATATCTTTCATCACTAATCAATCCAATCTGATGTCCGATTCCCATTAAACGCAGATCTGCATTGTCCTGACGAAGAAGAAGCCTGTATTCTGCTCTTGATGTCATCATACGGTAAGGTTCCAGATTCTCCTTGGTAACCAGATCATCAATTAAAACACCGATATATGCCTGGGAACGGTCTAATACGACTGGCTCTCTTTTAAGAACTTTCATGGCAGCATTTACACCTGCCATAAATCCCTGAACAGCTGCTTCCTCATAACCAGAACTTCCGTTAAACTGTCCACCGCTGAATAAACCGCTGACTGCTTTAAATTCCAAAGTGGCATACAGCTGTCTGGAATTAATACAGTCATATTCAATGGCGTATGCATTTCTCACGATCTTAACATTTTCAAGCCCTGGAACGGTTCTGTACATGGCATACTGAACATCCTCAGGAAGGGAACTGGACATTCCTCCCAGATACATTTCATTGGTGTAAAGGCCTTCCGGTTCCACAAATACCTGGTGGCGGTCTTTATCCGGGAATTTTACCACTTTATCCTCAATAGATGGGCAGTATCTTGGTCCTGTGCCTTCAATTGCGCCGGAATATAAGGGAGAACGATCCAGATTATTCCTGATAATCTCGTGTGTGCTGCTATTTGTATAGGTGAGCCAGCAGGATATCTGTTCCTTCTGAATGGATTCCGGATCCGTTGAAAACGAAAACGGCACGACTCTCTCATCGCCCAGCTGCTCTTCCATTTTAGAAAAGTCAATGCTTCTTTTATCAACTCTGGCGGGAGTACCTGTTTTAAAGCGCCTCATTTCAATTCCATTGGCCTTTAAGGAATCAGTAAGGTGATTGGCTGCCTGCAGCCCATTGGGGCCTGTATAATTGCTTACATCACCGTAAATGCACCTAGCTCTTAAATAGGTTCCTGTGGCTAATACAGCAGCCTTACAGTGGTATACAGCACCGGAATAAGTTTTCACCCCAGTCAGTATCCCATTCTCTGTTATGATTTCAGATACTTCTGCCTGCCGTATGGTCAGATGATCTGTATTCTCTAAGATTCTTCTCATTGACCTTGAATAGTCCTGTTTGTCAGCCTGGGCCCTTAATGAATGGACAGCCGGTCCCTTAGACTGGTTAAGCATCTTTGACTGAATAAAAGTCTTGTCAATGTTTTTTCCCATCTCTCCGCCTAGCGCATCCAGCTCCCTCACCAGATGGCCTTTGGAGCTTCCACCGATATTGGGATTACAAGGCATCAGGGCAATACTGTCTACACTGACAGTAAACATAATTGTCTCAAGGCCCATCCTGGCACATGCCAGGGCAGCCTCACAGCCAGCGTGACCAGCGCCGACTACTACTACGTCATAAGACTCCTCTAAATACTGCATTTTTATCTCCTCTTTTCTGATCCTTACTTACCCATACAGAATTTACTGAATATTTCATTGACCAGATCATCTTCTATCGATTCTCCCAGTATAATTCCAAGCTGCTCATACGCATCCATTAAGTCAATGGAATAGAAATCCTCAGCCATCCCGTCATGTATGCTCTGTTCCACCATAGAAAGACTTTTAAGTGCTTCTTCCAGTGCATTCTTCTGCCTTACATTCGTGATATAAACCTGATCATTAAAATCAATCTCACCCTCATAGAACATGGTCTTAATCTCATGCTCCAGATCCTCTATGCCAGAACGGTTTCTGGCAGAAATTGTAATGACTTTATGACCGGTTCTTTTATTTAATAAATCCGGTGTTACAACCATTGATAAATCTGATTTATTTAAAACTATCACTGCTTTCCTGCCTTCAATAAAAGATAGTATGTCTTCATCATTCTCATCAAGGGGGCAGGAACCATCCACCACATAGATGATTAAATCAGCGCCCTCTGCCGCCTGCCTTGCTTTCTCAACCCCTATTTTTTCAACTACATCTTCCGTATCACGGATTCCAGCCGTATCTATCATGTTCAGGCTTAAATCTTCCAGCATGATCTGTTCCTTTAATGTATCACGGGTAGTTCCTGCAATATCTGTTACAATTGCCCGATCCTCACCCACAAGAACATTAAGAAGAGAGGATTTACCTGCATTGGGTTTCCCCATAATGACAGTCTCAATCCCTTCTGAAAGCACTCTTCCATTCTCTGAAGAACGGATCAACCGCTTCAGTTCTTCCTTTATAGGCATTATCCCCTGAAGCAGAGTTTCCTGATAACCATCCAGAGAAATATGCTCCGGATCATCAAGTGCCGATTCGATAAAGGCAATATGATAAATAATTGTCTCTCGTAGTGCACGGACACGCTTGGAAACTGCACCATCCAGCTGACTGACAGAAGACTTTAAAGCATATTGATTTTTCGCATTAATCACATCAATGACTGCCTCAGCCTGAGTTAAATCAATTCTTCCGCTTAAAAATGCCCGTTTGGTAAATTCCCCGGGTTCAGCCGGTCTGGCTCCGTACTTTAACACAGTCTCCAGAATCTTTTTAGTAACCAGAACTCCTCCATGACAGTCAATCTCAACGGTATCTTCTCCCGTATAACTGCCCGGTCCTCTCATGAGCAGAACCAGAACCTCATCGATCAATTCCTCACCATCATAAATAAATCCGTAGTGAATCGTATGAGATTTCTCATCAGAAAGCTTTTTCACACGTTTCCCTTTTCCTTTAAAAATCCTGTCTATAATCTGAAATGACTCCTCGCCGCTGATCCTTACAATTCCGATTCCGGAACTGGACATCGCTGTGGCAATCGCCGCTATTGTATTCATCTTCATATTCTATCACCTGTTTTACACCAGTCAATATACTGGCGTGAGAAAAGGGTTGAGGGCGCCTTCCGACAGCCCCAACCCTCATTGTTGTTTGACTATTTATCTCTATCCTGATATCGTTCTTTTTTTACATGTTCCTTTTTCAAGGATATTACCACATGTCTGAATGGTTCTTCCCCATCACTTCTGGTAACAACAAACTTGTCATTCTGAAGTGCGGAGTGAATAATTCTTCTTTCATACGGATTCATAGGTTCCAGAGATACCGGTCTTCTGGTACGCTTTACTTTATAGGCAATATTCTTAGCCAGTGTTTCCAGAGTCTCTTTTCTTCGCTCTCTGTAATTCTCCGTATCCAGTTTCACGCGAATATAATCTTCGCTTTCCTTATTAACAACAAGACTTACCAGATACTGCAAAGAATCCAGAGTCTGTCCTCTTTTTCCAATCAGGATTCCCATGTCATCACCAGACATATTGATGGAAAGTTCACGCTCTCCCTCATTAAATGCGGCTTCCATAGAAACACCTAAATCCATTGCACCAAATACATCGGAAAGAAAGGTCATTGCCTTATCCTCCAAGGTTTCTTTCTTCCTTGCGCGAATGACAGCAGGCTTTGAACCGATAAATCCCAGAATACCATTACTACCTTTATCAACAATCTCATACTCCAGTTTATCACTGGTTGTTTCCAGTTGGATTAATGCTTTTGTAATCGCCTCATCAACGGTTTTTGCTGAAACTGTAATCATATCCATAGGTCACCCCTCCTATTTACTGTGCTTTTCATTATACTTCGAAACCATACGTGCCTTGGCAGAAATGCTGTTGGGATCTGAAGTTGTGCTTTGATAGTAATCGGTAGAAGCCTTTACCTGCTCCTTTGCTTTTTCTATTTTAGCATTCAGTTCCTGCTCTGCTTTCTCATTGTTAGCCTGAAGATTCTTCAGGTTTGCAGTAGCATTCTGAGAAACACGCTGAGGTGGAAGACCTTTTTTCGCACGCTTTTGATTTGCTTTATCCAGATTCTTCTTAATCATCTCATCCATATCAATGCGGTTTAAATGACGGTTGATTAAAACCTGCTGAATAATCTGGAATACACTGGAAGCAATCCAGTAAATACCAATACCAGACGCAAATGTAAAGCAGAAGAATACGGACATTAAAGGCATCACTGTATTCATGCTCTTCATAGACTGTGCCATAGCATTACTCTCATCTGCTCCGCTCTGAGGCTGATTCACTGTCATAAGCTTTGTACTGAACCACTGGCTGGCACCAGCAAGAATAGGAATCAGGAGTGCAAGGCTTAAATGAAAACCGCCGCCAGTTGGGAAAATAACACTGGCTGGTGTTGATGCCAGGTTAATACCAAGGAAGGAATTCATATGCTCAATCTGAGCAGCATTGGTAGTAATGGTATCCTGGATGGTTGGATAAAGAGCCTTTAAAGCATTCCACTGATCCGGATTTAACTGGTATAAGAAATCCACCATTCCATTACTGGTATTTAAATCTCCGATTCTTGATAATGTGACCTTATGATCAGCTGCAAACTGTGTCAGCTGTGCAACATGGTCACCACCAAGAGAAGTAATTGCAGTCACTACATTAACAAAAACAGCCTTAACACTCTGTACGTAAGCAGGAATATGATAAATTACCTGATAAAGAGCGAACAGAATTGGCATCTGGATTACCAGCTGAACACAGCCACCAGTCATGGATGTTCCGTATTTCTCATAAACTGCCTGCATCTCCACGTTCTGTTTTCTCATGGATTCCTGGTCAGTTTTACCTTTATACTTTGCCTGTACGGCAGAAATTTCCGGCTGCATAACGCTCATCAGTTTTGATGATTTCTGCTGTTTTAATGTCAGCGGAAACATTAGAAGCTTTGTCACGAGAGTAAATAAAATAATACATAAACCAATGTTCTGGATTCCAACTGCAGATGTCATCTGGAATAGTAAATCCATGATTACACCCAGAACAGTTGCGAAAGGTCCCAGAACTCCTCCTACCTTAGTGAGTACTAAGAATTCCAATGAACTACCTCCTCATCATTTACGGAACTGGATCATAACCGCCTTTTGCAAAAGGATTACAACGAATAATTCTTATGCAAGCCAAAAACGTACCTTTTAACACACCATACTTTTGCAGTGCCTCAATGGCGTATTGAGAACACGTAGGTGTGTATATACAGTGAGTTCTTATCTTCAGAGGAGACAAATATTTCTGATATCCTCTGATCATCAATATCATGATTTTTTTTACCATAAGATCACTTCGATTCTTTTTTTAAAATGTTATGAAGTCCGCACAAGTGCAGATATGCACTTTCGATTGTCTTGTATTTTTCTTCTTTTGCCGATGTTCTCACAACGACCACGATGTCTAACCCTGTCTCAATCATATCTTCATGAAGCCTGAAGCTTTCTCTGATTAATCTGGTTATATGATGCCTGATAACACTGTTTCCTACCTTCTTGCTCACCGAAATACCGATTCTTGTATCCGGCCTGTCCGTCTTTAAAACATACATGACAAGAAGTCTGTTAGCAAGGGATTTTCCACTCTGATATACTTCCCTGAAATCCCTGTTCTTTTTAATCGAATTAAAATGTTTCATTCAACTCTTTCCTTTTCCGTTTTTCTGGAATTTGAGAAAAGAAAAGGCCACAATTACTTGCGGCCTGGTCCATTAAGCTGATAATTTTGCTCTTCCTTTTGCTCTTCTGGCAGCTAAAACTTTTCTTCCGCCGGGAGTGCTCATTCTGGCTCTGAAACCATGAACTTTTGATCTTTGTCTCTTTTTTGGCTGGAACGTCATTTTCATAATCTACGGACACCTCCTCTTGTTACAATAGCTTATCATAGGCAATATGATGAAACATATTGAGACTATTTTAATTAAACATCATACCAATTATATAGAAGAAACCATGGTTCGTCAAGGGAAAAATATAAGTTTTCATTAGTCTTCTAATATTTTCCACATTCCTGGATTATGCAGTATAATAAATAAAACTATTTAATTTCCCAATGGGGATTCTAAGAAGAATAAAAAAGGATGGGTTAATACAATGAAAAGTGAGCAAATCAATATCAGAGATCCTTACGTACTGCTGTCTGACGGAATCTATTATATGTATGGAACCAGAGCAGAAACCTGCTGGATGGCCGCCACAGGATTTGATTGTTATACCAGTACGGACTTAATTGAGTGGGATGGTCCCCATGAAGTTTTTCACAAGCCTGAAATTTTTTTTGCCGACCGGAACTGCTGGGCCCCTGAAGTTCACTGTTATAAAGATTCCTATTATATGTTTGCTACATTTAAAGATACTAAAAATCATGGAGGAACTGCTATTTTAAAAGCAGACCATCCATTGGGACCATTTACCTTATTCAGTCAGAAACAAATAACTCCCCCTGATTGGGAGTGCATTGATGGAACTTTTTATGTAAGTTCTGATGGAACTCCCTATATGGTTTTTGTGCATGAATGGGTTCAGATATCGGATGGTTCCATCTGTGCAGTAACCTTAAGCAGCGATTTAAGCCATGCCATATCGGAGCCTGAACTTTTGTTTCACGCATCGGAAGCCAAAAGCTGGGTTGTAACAATTGAAAATAAAAACAGACCAGGAAAACATTATGTTACGGATGGTCCATTCCTTTACAGGACAACAAACGGCCGTCTTCTTATGTTGTGGTCAAGTTTCGGGAAAGAAGGTTATACCCAGGCCATTGCTTATTCTGATAATGGAGATATTACTGGTAACTGGATACAGCAGGATCAATTGCTTTTTGAAAAAGACGGAGGTCACGGTATGATCTTTAAAGATAAAAAAGGAACGCTCCTTCTCACCCTCCATACCCCCAATGAGCACAAAAAAGAGCATCCTGTTTTTTATCGGCTGGAAGAACAGAACGACACCCTGACTGTTAAAGGACTATATTGATGAAAGAAGTCATTTTTGCAGGAAAATGTCATGGCATCGGAATTAGCCATGTATCCAGAGACTGTGATCTGGCTGAAACCATCGGGTTTTATAAAAATGAATATCAGATCTATTACATACTGAATGGAGAGCGATTTTTTTATTATGGTAATCAAAGCTACCGGATGGGAAAAGGAACACTGACCTTTATTGACAAGAAACTCATCCCTTTTACCAATGTAATCGGAGGAAATTTTCATGAACGGATTCTGATCGAACTGGAAGAATCCTGGCTTCGTCTTGCAGGAAATGCAATGGAACTAAACCTTTTGGAATTTTTTCAAAATAATCACGGTGTTCTTCAGCTGGACGAAAAGCAGCAAACCATCCTGGAAAAAAAACTGTTCCGTATGGAATCTGCATTAAAAAACCAGAAACCATACGGTGCCTCAGAGGTCAAAAATCAGCTGCTGTCTTTATTTCTCATGATACTAAATGGAGCCGGTGTTAAACCAGAGGTCTATTATATGCCAAAGAGAAAAATGATGCGCTACGAAAAAGTCTCAGAAATCATACAGTATATCATGATTCATTATTCAGAAATCTTTGGTTTAGAAGATCTGGCCAACATATTTTATTTAGACAAAAGCTATTTAAGCCG
>SVDS01000050.1 GCA_015057715.1 Paenibacillaceae bacterium | reverse complement strand
AAAGAAAGGGCAGCTGGTGATGGCTGTCAGCGTGGAGTATGTATTTAAAAAGTATAGAGATTCAGGGGTTTAAATCTTTTGCCAACAAAATAGTATTCGAGTTCCACAATGGAATTACAGGCATTGTAGGCCCTAACGGAAGCGGTAAAAGCAATGTTGCTGATGCGGTACGCTGGGTACTGGGTGAACAAAAAGTAAAGCAGTTAAGAAGTTCCAGTATGCAGGATGTTATTTTTTCGGGAACGGAAATGAGAAAGCCTCAGGGATTTGCCTATGTAGCCATAACGCTTGACAATTCGGATCACCACTTGTCCATTGACTATGATCAGGTGACAGTATCAAGAAGAGTCTACCGGTCTGGCGAAAGCGAATATATGATCAATGGAAGTGCCTGCCGGTTAAAGGATATTAATGAGCTTTTTTATGATACTGGAATCGGTAAGGAAGGTTATTCCATCATCGGACAGGGTCAGATTGATAAAATTCTAAGCGGCAAACCGGAAGAACGCAGAGAACTTTTTGATGAAGCTGCGGGAATTGTTAAATTTAAACGCCGTAAAGCCATTGCCCAGAAAAAATTGGAGGATGAAAAACAGAATCTGGTTCGTGTCAGTGATATTCTTTCGGAACTGGAAAAACAGGTTGGTCCTTTGGCAAAACAGTCTGAGGCAGCAAAAGAATATTTAAGATTAAAGGAAGAACTGAAAAAGTATGATGTAAATCAGTTCCTGATGGAAACAGAAGGACTGCGCTTTCAGATGAAGGAAGTGGATGAGAAAGAAGTAATCGTCAGCCGTGATCTGGAAGAAGCAAAAAACGCATCAGAGGGCATCAGAGAGCAGTATGAGACCCTTGATACATATTTATCCCAGTTGGATGAATCGATTTTAATAAGCCGCAATGAAAAAAACAACTCTGATATAGAGACTGGAAATCTGCAGGGACGCATCAATGTTCTAAAAGAGCAGATCAATACAGAACAGATGAATGCGGAGCACATTGCAGACAGGGTGAGATCCATTCACTCTGAGATGGATATGAAAAAATCCCAGGCGTCCTCCTATGAAGAGGAACGTTCTGTCATTGCAGAATCAGTAAAGACTGCAATGGAGCAGTTAAAGCAGGGAGAATCGGTACTTGCAGCAGAAGACGAAAAAATTCACCTTCTGGAACAGCGGATTGAATCTGGTAAGGGGAGCATTATTGAGCTTCTCAATGAAAAAGCCACCTTAAATGCAAAACAGCAGCGTTATGAGACCATGCTTGAGCAGGTAAATGTACGAAGATCTGAAGTGCTCCAAAAGCTTCTCAAATATAAAAGTGATGAATCAGAACAGGATCAACAGCTGCTGGTTCTTCAAAAAGAAGCGGATGAAATTGATGCTGGTATTCTTAAGTACAATGAACTTCAGGAACAAGGCGAAAGCAGAGCCGGGGAACTGGAGCATGAAGTTAAACGTCTTGGGAAGAATTTAAACGACAGACAGCAGGAGTACCACACCAACTCCACTAAGCTGGAATCTCTTCGAAATCTTGCCGAACGGTATGAAGGATATGGTGGCAGCATACGCCGGGTCATGGAAGTAAAGGACCGGGTGCATGGAATTCACGGTGTTGTGGCCGATTTAATTACTGTTTCTAAAAAGTATGAAGTTGCCATTGAAACAGCGCTGGGAGGAAGCATCCAAAACGTTGTTACCGACTCAGACCAGACAGCAAAGCAGCTGATTGAGTATTTAAAGAAAAACAAATACGGAAGAGCCACATTTCTTCCCCTTACCAATATTGGGAATAAAAACGGCTTCAATCAGGAGAAAGCGCTTAGTGAACCAGGAGTCTTAGGACTTGCAAATTCTCTGGTTGAAGCGGATTCTCAGTACGAAGGACTTTTAAACTATCTCCTCGGCAGAGTAGTTGTTGTAGACACCATAGACCATGCAATCGCTCTTGCTAAAAAATTCCAGTATTCTTTAAGAATTGTTACTCTGGAAGGAGAATTGTTAAGCGCTGGCGGGTCCATGACTGGTGGTGCTTTCAAAAACACCAGCAATTTACTGGGACGAAAGCGCGAAATGGAGGAACTTGAAGCAGCCTGCGAAAAGGCGTTGAGGGAAACCGGTCTGATTGAGACAGAGCTGGTCATGAACGAGGGGCTTTTAAGCGAATGCAGAGAAGAGCTTGAGACGATCCGAAGCGAGAAGCAGAAGCTTTATTTAAGACAGAATACGGTTAAAATAAATCTGCACAGGATTGAAGATAAAAAAGCAGAGATTGTAGAATCCTACGGCGATCTGGAACTGGAAAATACACAGCTTGAAGTACAGAAAAAAGAGATTGGCGAGAACCGGCAGGATTTAATCCTTGCAGTGGAAAAGCTGGCAGTGCGAAGCCAGGATATAGACGGTGAGCTGGAGGGCCTGAATGCTGATCTTGAAAAAGCAAAAGCTGACAGGGAGAAATTCTCCAGAGAATTATCAGAAGCCCAGTTGGCAGCTTCCAGTCTGAAACAGAAGGATGATTTTGAGCTGGAAAATATCCGACGGGTGAAAGAAGAAACACGCAGACTGGAAGAGGAACTATTAAAGCTGTCTCAGGGATCCAGTGGTTCCGGACTGATTATTGAAGAAAAACAAAAGGAAATAGAATCTATTAAAGCCAGAATTGCAGAGATCAGTTCAGTCAGAGAAACACTGGATGAGGCAATTAATGAGAAACTGGCTAAAAAAGAGATGAAATCAAAAGAGCAGAAAGAACTGTTCCAAAAACGAGAAGAACTCACCCAGCGTATCAGTCTGCTGGATAAGGAACTATTCCGCCTTCAGAGCCAGAAAGAGAAAATGGAAGAACGTATGGATAACCATGTAAACTATATGTGGAATGAATACGAACTGACATTTTCAAAAGCGGAAGCTTTAAGAAATGAAGAATGGACATCTCTGCCGGACATTAAGAAGATGATCGGTTCCTTAAAAGAAGAGATACGCAAACTTGGCAATGTTAATGTTAATGCTATCGAAGATTATAAAGAAGTTTCAGAGCGGTATGAATTTATGAAAACACAGCATGATGATCTGATTACTGCTGAGGGAACCTTATTAAAAATTATCGATGAACTTGATACTGGAATGAGAAAACAGTTTGAAGAAAAATTCCGGGAAATCAGAGTTGAGTTTGATAAAGTCTTCAAGGAACTGTTCGGTGGCGGACGTGGTGCACTTGAACTTGTGGAAGATGAGGATATCCTGGAGGCGGGAATACAGATTGTTTCCCAGCCGCCTGGCAAAAAGCTTCAGAATATGATGCAGCTCTCCGGTGGAGAAAAAGCACTGACTGCCATAGCATTGCTTTTTGCAATTCAGAACTTAAAGCCATCTCCGTTTTGCCTCCTTGATGAGATTGAGGCCGCACTGGATGACTCCAATGTGGATCGTTTTGCAAAATATTTGCATAAGTTAACAAAATTTACACAGTTTATTGTTATTACACACAGGCGCGGTACCATGGTATCTGCAGACCGTCTGTATGGTATCACCATGCAGGAAAAGGGCGTTTCGACGCTTGTATCTGTTAATCTGATTGAAGATGATTTAGAAAGTTAAGGAGGCCGAATATGGGAGAAAAAATGGGATTCTTTGGAAAACTGGTAGCTGGACTGCAAAAGACAAGAGATAATATTATCGCAGGTGTGGATTCCATTTTCAACGGTTTTTCGGCCATTGATGATGAGTTTTATGAGGAAATTGAAGAAATTCTGATTATGGGTGATCTGGGTATCCAGACGACTACATCAATTGTAGAAGACTTGAGAAAAAAAGTAAAAGAAAAAAACATCAAGGATCCGTCAGAATGTAAGCAGCTTCTTATGGACAGTATCATGGAACAGATGGATTTGGGAGAAAATGCATATGAATTTGAGAAACGCCGATCCGTTTTATTAATAATCGGAGTGAACGGGGTGGGGAAAACTACTTCAGTGGGTAAGCTGGCAGGACAGATGAAAGACGATGGAAAAAAAGTGATCGTTGCAGCTGCCGACACATTCCGCGCAGCTGCAATTGAACAGCTGACAGAATGGGCGAGAAGGGCAAATGTAGATATTATTGCCCAGCAGGAAGGCTCTGACCCGGCTGCAGTTGTTTACGATGCGGTTGCAGCAGCAAAATCCAGGCAGGCGGATATATTAATCTGTGATACGGCAGGACGTCTCCACAACAAAAAGAATCTGATGGAAGAGCTGAAAAAAATTAACCGGATTATTGACAAAGAATATCCCGAAGCATATCGGGAAACTCTTGTGGTCTTAGATGGAACTACCGGTCAGAATGCTCTTGTGCAGGCGAAACAGTTCATGGAAGTGGCTGATATTACCGGAATTATTCTTACTAAGCTGGATGGTACGGCAAAAGGAGGGATTGCGGTAGCAATTCAGTCTGAGCTTGGAATTCCGGTGAAATATATTGGTGTCGGGGAGAAGATTGATGACTTGCAGAAATTCAATGCGAAAGAATTTGTAAATGCATTGTTTCACGTAGAAGAGAAAGAAGAGGCGTAAATTATGTTGACATTGGAAAAGTTTGAGGAAGCATCAGAAGTCGTTGGCAAGGTTACCCTGGAAACAAAGCTTATATACAGTGAGTATTTTTCTACTCAGACTGGTAATAAGGTGTATTTTAAGCCGGAAAACATGCAATATACAGGGGCCTATAAAGTAAGAGGTGCTTATTATAAAATCAGCACTCTGACAGAGGAAGAAAAATCCAAAGGTCTGATTACCGCCTCTGCCGGCAATCATGCACAGGGCGTTGCCTATGCTGCAAAACTTGCGGGAATTCCCGCTACCATTGTCATGCCTACAACAACTCCTCTGATGAAGGTTAACCGTACGAAGGGATATGGAGCTGAAGTAATTCTGGAAGGAGATGTCTTTGATGAAGCCTGCAATTATGCTTATAAGCTGGCCGAAGAAAGAGGACTTACCTTTGTACATCCGTTTAATGATTTAGATGTGGCAACCGGACAGGGTACCATAGCAATGGAAATCATCAAAGAACTTCCCACTGTTGATTATATTCTGGTTCCAATCGGAGGCGGCGGTCTTTGCACAGGCGTTTCCGTATTGGCAAAGATGTTAAATCCCAAGATTAAGGTAATTGGTGTGGAGCCTGCAGGTGCAAACTGCATGCAGGAGTCAATTCGCCAGGGAAAAGTAGTATCTCTTCCAACTGTCAATACAATCGCAGACGGTACAGCTGTTAAATGTCCTGGTGACAAACTTTTTCCCTACATTCAGGAAAATGTGGATAGTATTATAACAATTGAAGATTCCGAACTGATCGTAGCATTTTTAGATATGATGGAAAATCATAAGATGGTGGTTGAAAACTCAGGACTTCTTACGGTTGCCGCTTTAAAACATATCGATGTGGATAATAAAAAGATTGTATCCATCTTAAGCGGCGGAAATATGGATGTCATTACAATGGCCTCTATCGTGCAGCTGGGACTGATTCAGAGAGACCGGATCTTTACTGTTTCCATTCTGCTTCCGGATAAACCAGGAGAGCTGGCTAAAGTATCTGCGCTTCTTGCAAAAGAGCAGGGGAATGTCATCCGTCTGGAACATAACCAGTTTATCAGCATTAACCGGAATACAGCAGTAGAATTAAGAATTACACTGGAAGCTTTTGGTACAGATCATAAGAATGCTATAATGGCTGCACTTACTTCTCAGGGGTATCGGCCAAAGCTGGTGAAATCAAAAGGAACATATGGGGACTAATAAAAAAAGCCGGGATTAAACCGGCTTTTTTTTATTAAAGATTATTTAAAGCTTTTTGTAATTTGCCCATCATACGGAATGAAACTGGATAAGTTTCTTTATTATCCATAATTAGCAACGAATTTTCCTTGCAATATTTATTTACATGTTTTAAATTTACGATAACAGAACGACTACATTGGCAAAAAGATGAATTTAGTATCCCATTTAATTCTTTTAAAGTACCGGTAATTTGTTTGATCCCAGATCTTGTATGTATCATTATTTTATGATAATCTTCACAGGTTGTAACTGCAATAATATCATTCTGATCCAGAATAAGTGATGATTTATCAATTTTAACAGATAATAGTCTGTTTGATAAATTTAACTGGTTTTTATAATTAATTTCTGCATTTCGAACACAGGCACAGATTTGATCCGGTAACGTTTTTGGTTCATCCTTAACAATAAAATCCATTGCTTCTACTTTGTATTGAAAGGTCAAAACAGCCATTTCACTGTGTGTTGTTACGAAAACTATATATCCACGAGGGTCGTACCTTCGAATTTCCTGTGCAAGTTCAATTCCGTTTTGTTTAGACTGTAAATCAATATCCAGAAAATACAGTCCTATAATATTGGATTTTTTCCTTACTGATATCAGCTCTTCCGGTCTTGAAGTCGCACAATACAGTATAGATTCTGTAGAATTCATTAACAGGTATTTTTCAATAATGTCTTTCCATCTCTTTAATTGTCTTTCATCGTCTTCACAAAGATATATATGAATCATGATTACACCTATTTTGTACCTTTTCTAAGAATCAGTTTTTGAGTAAAGTAAGGTTCTTCGTATGTAGTATCCCAAATAACATCATTATAGTCACTTAATATAAGTGATACATTATAGAGCCCAACGCCCCGATCTTCCCCTTTTGTGGAAATGCCGTGACTGGATAGCTGTGAAATTGCATGGGTGAGCGGAAGAGATGTATTTCTTATAATTATGTAAAGCTCATCATCTTTATAAAACATGCAGTAATGTAGCTCTTTTTGAATCGTATTCATTGCTGCTTCAATAGCATTATCCAAAAAAATTCCGATAATTCTGGAAAGATCAAGAGAGTCCATGACCACATCATCAATAATTTCGGTCAATTCAATTTTTATATTGATACCAATCTCCATGGTATAAATAAATTTTGATGAGAGTAAACTTTTTAATGCTGTGTTTTTAACCTTTGAAAGGGCACCAAGTTTCGTATCTGATTCGGAAAATGCATGACTGATAGGAAGTACTCTTTTCTCGTAATATTCAATTAATCCATTCATATCATTTTCTTCCATAAATCCGCCCATTGTGCTGAGTATATTAAGGTAGTCATGTTTAAATTTCCGCATTGATCCATAAGAATTTTCCAACCGTTCTGTATAGATCTGCAAATTCTCGTACTGTGCCATACGATACTTATACGCTTGTTCCCCCATAGTTACTTTATAAATTGAATACATCAGATATACAGTAATTGAAAAAAGCAATAAAAAAACAACTCCATTTAGTGCTATTACGCCAAAATTATATCCCAGACGTTCTCCGTATGAAAAATTAAAAACAAAGAAAAACACCAGTAATGCTAAATCGGTCAATATTGCTTTAAGCATATGTTTGTTATTTAAATACTGTGAGATATTTAATTTTTTATGTATAAACCACCCGATTAATTTAGTCGTAACCCCGCAATACATACAATATACAGTTGAAAAGATAATATTTAATACATCATGCTTCAACATACTTTCCATATCCATTTTAAGTATCTCACCGGCTATGTACATGAATAGATAATTAAATGCAATGATATATAAATATCCAAACAAATAACAACCCAGGCTTAAATAATCAAGCCTAGTAAATAAACTTACAATTATTAACATACCTGAAAGAGTAATAAAAGTACTGGCTTGCCCATAATATTTATTAAATAAATAAAGTGAACCAAATGCATATAAAAATAATAAAAACCGGTTAAACACGGATAATTTTTTGGGCAGCAAATTAGAACAGGAGAAATAATTGCATAGTCCTCCTGTAAGAGTATAAACAAAATAAGTCATGGTGTCTCACCTCGCTAGTAAATACTATCATTGTACATTGTCAGACATGGAAAGTAAAGCTAATTGTATGAAAAATCATCTTGTTTGACGCTTAGGATAAAATCTACGACGTTAATTGCAAAAACATTTTTAAACTAAAAGTTATGGTAATATATTGATAGATGGTGGTGGTAATATGGGCATAGATAAAATGGCATTGATCATTAATAATTGGATGAATAAAATTAGTCCGAAAAGTAAAGAAGAAAGCGATGTAATCCAATATGGAATTGAGTTATTGTTAGATAATATCGTTAAGTTTGTATTTATACAGATTATCGGTATTATAATTGGACAAGGTATGGAGACTCTTCTTATATTATTAGCTTTCTGCGGATTAAGATTACAGGCAGGCGGAATACATGCAAGAACAGGCGCTGGTTGTGGGCTAAGTATGTTACTTATATGGGCTTTAACATTAGCGGGATATTTTTACTTGCCAATCAGGTTTTCTTTTCTGCCGTATATCTATATTATTTCGTCAATTGTTATTTTACTTTTGGCACCGAGAACCATCAACATAGAATACTTTACTCCAAAAGATATTCTGAAGAAAAAGCTGTATTCTATTGCTGTTTTAACAATTATCATGACGGTTGCATATCTGAATCCGTCACTGGTAGAACTACTTATTTATCCGGTTGTTTTGGAAATACTAACGTTATTTCCTAAAAACAAAACAAATAAAAAGGAGACTGAGGATGATGAAGAAGGAAGTAGTAAAAGAATTGCAGAAAGCATTGGTTAAAGTATCTCTTAATTCTGTAGGGAGAAGCATTCCGGCTGGAGTTTATGAAAGAAAAATTCCAGAAGAAGTGTTAAAAATGCGTAATGCAAAGTAATTTAAGAAGAGAAGACATCATCAGAAATTCCGGTATGAGTAATTCAACGAATTATAAAAACGTTGTTTAATGAAAAAGCATATAGTATAGGATTGCTTCGGCATTCTTATACAAAAAGGGGAGTATCTGCTGTCTTTCGATTTTTAAAGGCAGCAGATTTGTGTTTTTTATATTATTTTTTGTAACATGTAGTTTTTTCCTACGTATGCCAATGAGAGTGTTAGGAGAAAGATATATGAAAGAAAATTTATTTCTTAGAATTTTAAAGACGGAAAAAAAGAAATATAATATTATTGAAAAAGGTATGATTAAAAAAACAGGTTTTTTACCAAGTCGCAATATGCATGGGATTATTCCTCAAGAGTATTGTATTGAAATTGTAACCACAATTCCTGAAAGAAAAAATATTGTAGAATTAATAAATTGAATAGTACATAAACGGAGCGTTGTGAGGTAGATGCAAATGTCTGCTTTAACGCTTCTTTTTGTGTATAGAAAAAAGCGGACCCATAAGGATCCGCAATCTTTGCTAATAAGGATATTACTTAATATCATTTTTCTTCTTGTAATTGGATTACTGGTTCTGCAACCATAGAATAATTTGTATGATAGATCACAAATCCGGGAGCAGCTCCCGCAACTTTTTTAATCTGCTTTTTCTGAATGTAATCTACTTCAACCTTATCATTATCTCTGCCTTTGGAATAGTAAGCCGCAAGAGCACCAGCCTCTTCAAAGGTGCGGTCGGGAAGTTCTTTTCCTTCTGATTTGACAATGACGTGGGAGCCGGGAATTCCTTTGGCATGAAACCACCAGTCATTACCACTTGCAACCTTAAAGGTTAACTCCTCATTCTGATAGTTATTCTTTCCCACATACATATGGAAGCCGTCAGAGGAAATATAATGGAAAGGTTTGCTGGTTATTTTCGGCTTTTTGTCTCCGCTTCTGCGATGCTTAACATAGCCATACTCCATAAGTTCTTCTTTAATTTGCACAAGATCTTCTTCCAGCAAAGCAATATCCAGTGCTGCACTGATGGATTCCAAGTGGTCAATTTCCTGCCGGGTTTCACTGATCTGCCCTGTAACGGCTTCAAAGGTTCGTTTTAATTTATTGTATTTGTCAAAATATTTCTGAGCGTTTTCCCTGGCGGAAAGCTGGTCGTCTAAGGGAATGGTAATCTCCTCATTGGTATAATAGTTAAGGCAGGTGAGCTTTTTTTTACCTCCTGTCAGTTCATAACCGTAGGTATTTAAAAGCTCTCCATATACTTTATAATTATCCTTTTTCTCTGTATCTTTTAACTGCTTTTCCTGGAGATCGTATTTTTTGTAATTACGTTCCAGAGCCGTCTGTACAATCTTCCTTAAATCAACGGATTTCTGACGAATCCTTGTTACTGCGTTTTTGGAAGCATAGTAGATCTCTAAAAGAGTACTGATGGATTCGAAGGTTTTGGCTTCGTAATCGCTTCCTTCATAGCAGGTGAGTGGTACAGCTGCAAATTCTACCGGTTCCTCATTCTTATAAACAATATTTGGTTTAAATGATCCTTTTTTGATATCTTCTATCATAAAAGAGAACATGCGGTAAAGATGTAAGAGTTCTGTCTCTGACAGCTCATTGGCAGAGTGATCTCCATCAATAGAGGCCAGATGACAAAGTTCATGGCCAATGATGGGACTGATACCGGTCAGATTTAAATAGAGACTCTTTTGTACTGGTGCGGCCGC
This sequence comes from Paenibacillaceae bacterium, assembly GCA_015057715.1. Classification (GTDB taxonomy): domain Bacteria; phylum Bacillota; class Clostridia; order Lachnospirales; family Lachnospiraceae; genus Lacrimispora. Next base: position 19,996 of record SVDS01000050.1, on the reverse strand, counting down.
ATGCCTGATAGTAGAAATAAATTCTTCTTCGGTAATGGTAAGGGGATCTTTCTTGTCCATGGTCTGGGGAATAAAGTATTTTCTCCCGGGCAATACCTCGCGAATGGAACTTACCTGAGCAGAGATGTGTTTAATACTGTCCAGAATCATATCATCTTCATTGCAGAAGATGATGTTGCTGTGTTTTCCCATAATTTCTATCATGAGTTTTTTCGTCCGTTTGTCGCCCAACTCATCTAAATGTTCAATTTCCATGCAAAGGATTCGTTCCAGACCAGGCTGGCTGATTCTCATGATCCTGCCATTGCCGATATGCTTTCTTAGAAGCATACAGAAATTAGGAGCAGTCAGAGGACTTTGCTTGTTGTTTTCCGTGAAATAAACCAGTGGTAAGCTGGCACTGGCTGAAATTAAAAGTTTCCATGTATTTTTTTGATTTTTAACAGTAAACAGCAGTTCATCTTTTTCCGGCTGGGCGATTTTAGAGATCTTTCCGCCTTCCAGCCGTTCTTTCATTTCTGCCGTGAGATTTGCCATAACAATTCCATCAAATGCCATTGTTTGTGTCCTCCGGTAAGGTTTATAGATGGAGATAGTATACCACAGAAACACGGTTATGTAAAATTTAAAACCATTTGACTTGTTTTTTATTATGACTTATAATGGTTTATATCTATGGCGAAAGAGAGGCATTTGTAATGATTAAGAGCATGACAGGTTTCGGCAGGTACGAAACCGTCACGGATGAATATAAAATTTCCGTCGAGATGAAGGCTGTAAATCACAGATATCTGGATTTAAGCATAAAGATGCCGAAAAAGTTTAATTTCTTTGAAGCAGGGATCAGGAATCTGTTAAAGAATTATATTCAGCGCGGTAAAGTAGACGTTTTTATCAGCTATGAAGATTATACGGAAAACAAGATGTGTCTGAAGTATAACAGTGCGCTGGCTGCTGAATACATGGGATATTTTGCAAAGATGGAAGAGCAGTTCGGAATTCAGAACGATATCAAGGTTTCTGCACTCGCCAGATGTCCGGAAGTACTTATTATGGAAGAAGTACCGGAAGATGAGGATCAGATGTGGAAGCTTCTTTCAGAAACAGTTGAGGAAGCTGCAAAGCGTTTTGTGGAAACAAGAGTAACAGAAGGCGAAAACTTAAAGGCGGATCTTCTTGGCAAGCTGAACCTGATGAATGATATTCTTGAATTTATTGAAGAGAGATCTCCAAAGATTCTTGTGGAATACCGGGCAAAGCTGGAAGATAAGGTGAAAGAGCTTCTGGCAGGAGCTGCCATTGATGAGGGCAGAATTGCTGCGGAAGTAACCATTTATGCAGATAAGATCTGTGTGGATGAAGAGACGGTTCGTTTAAGAAGTCACATTGAACATACACGGTCGGAACTGGAAGCTGGAGGAATTGTGGGCAGAAAACTGGATTTCATCGCCCAGGAGATGAATCGGGAAGCCAATACCATTCTTTCAAAGGCCAGTGATTTAGAGGTTTCAGATAAGGCAATTATATTAAAGACTGAAATTGAAAAAGTACGGGAACAGATCCAGAATATTGAGTAGGAGAATCGCAGTATGAACGAACATGGCATGCTGGTAGTTGTATCCGGTTTTTCCGGTGCCGGAAAAGGCACACTTATGAAAGAGCTTCTGAACCGGTATGAGAATTATGCGTTGTCTATTTCCGCAACCACAAGAACACCCAGAACGGGTGAAGTGGATGGAAAAGAATATTTTTTTGTTACAGAAGAACATTTTAATGATATGATTGAAAAGGAAGAATTGATTGAATATGCACAGTACGTCAATCATTCTTACGGCACTCCCAAGGAATATGTTTTAAACCAGATGAAAATGGGGAAAGATGTTATTCTTGAAATAGAAATTCAGGGAGCGCTGAAAGTAAAGGAACGGTTTCCGGAAGCAATCCTGCTGTTCGTCATGCCTCCTAATGCACAAGAGCTGAAACGCCGTCTGATCGGCAGAGGTACAGAAAGCATGGAGGTAATTAATGCCAGACTTCGCAGGGCTTCAGAAGAAGCACAGGGTATGGAGGCTTATGATTATATTTTAATTAATGATGAGATCGATACATGCGTGGAGGAGATGCATCTTATGATTCAGGTACAGCATAAGCGGGCTTCCAATAATATGGCATTTTTATCCCAGATCCGGGAAGAATTAAAGAATATATAAACTGGTTTAAGAAAGGGGAATGGAAGATGTTACATCCATCTTATTCTGATTTGATTAATGTAGTAAACAGTGAGGTTGAACCGGGAGATGCTCCGGTTGTACAGAGCCGTTATTCTATCGTGATTGCCGCAGCAAAGAGAGCAAGACAGATCATCGGAGGCTCTGACACTGAGATTCCGGGAGCCGGCAACAAGCCGCTTTCAGTTGCCGTAGAAGAGTTATATGAGGGCAAAGTGAAGATTTTAAGCGAAGCGGACGCAACAGAAGAAGACGATAATTAAGAAGAGGGCCGTCTCCGTTATGGTAGATGGCCTTTTCTTTCAGGAAAAACGAACGACAGGAGTTTAAACATGAAGTTATTATGCATATCACTGGGCTGTGATAAGAATCTGGTTGATACGGAGATGATGTTAGGCCTTTTAAATAGAGACGGTTATACTTTTACGGATGATGAGTATGAGGCAGATGTCATTGTAATCAATACCTGCTGTTTTATTGGCGATGCCAAGGAAGAAAGTGTCAATACCATTTTAGAGATGGCACAGAGAAAAATAGACGGCAACTGTAAAGCACTAATTGTTACAGGCTGTCTGGCACAGCGTTATAAGCAGGAGATTATTGATGAGATACCGGAAGTAGATGGTATTCTGGGAACATCAACCTATGACGAGATATCCAACGTTTTAAAGAAGGCATTGGGAGGCGAGGGATCCGTATCCTGTTTCCATGAACTGGATTTACTTCCACAGACAGAAACAGACAGAATCCTTACCACAGGAGGTCATTATGCCTTTTTAAAAATTGCGGAAGGATGTGACAAGCATTGTACTTACTGTATCATCCCGACTTTAAGAGGTAACTATCGCAGTGTTCCCATGGAAACTCTGATCAAAGAAGCAGAGAAACTGGCTGATAAGGGCGTGAAGGAGCTGATTTTAGTAGCTCAGGAGACCACTTTATACGGTGTGGACTTATATGGAAAAAAATCTCTTCCTGAATTATTAAAGAAGCTTTGCCGGATATCAGGGATTCAGTGGATTCGCATCCAGTACTGTTATCCAGAGGAAATTACAGACGAGCTGATTGCGGTTATGAAAGAAGAAAGCAAAATCTGCCGTTACCTGGATATGCCGATTCAGCATGCAAGTGACCGGATCTTAAAACGCATGGGAAGAAGAACATCAAAAGAACAGCTGAAAGACATCATTAATAAGCTTCGCAGTGAAATTCCTGATATTGCACTGAGAACCACGCTGATATCCGGATTTCCGGGAGAAACAGAAGAAGATCACGAAGAACTGATGGAATTCGTGGATGAGATGGAGTTTGAACGGCTTGGCGTATTCGCCTATTCAGCGGAGGAAGATACACCAGCTGCAGAATTCCCTGATCAGGTTCCACAGGAGATCAAAGAGGATCGCAGAGATGCAATTATGGAACTTCAGCAGGAAATTTCCCTTGATCTTTCTCAGTCCATGGTTGGAAAAACCCTGGAAGTTATGATTGAAGGGAAAGTTGCTGATGAGAATGCATATGTAGCAAGAACCTATATGGATGGTCCGGGAGTGGATGGAATGATTTTTGTTCAGACAGGTGAGGAACTGATGTCTGGGGATTTTGCAAAAATCCGTGTTACCGGAGCGATGGAGTATGACTTAATAGGAGAGTTGGAAGATGAATTTACCGAATAAACTGACTGTTTTAAGGGTTATCATGATTCCGTTTTTTGTTCTTTTTTTACTGCTTGACGGCGGTACCAATGTGACTTACCGCTATATAGCCGCGGCTGTGTTTATAGTCGCAAGCTTTACCGATATGCTGGATGGCAAGATTGCAAGAAAGTATAACCTGGTAACTAATTTTGGAAAATTTATGGATCCTCTTGCGGATAAACTTCTGGTATGCGCAGGTTTGATCTGCTTCACTGCACTTGGACAGCTTCCGGCCTGGATCGTTATTGTAATTATCAGCCGTGAGTTTATTATCAGCGGATTCCGCCTGGTGGCTTCCGATAACGGAGTTGTGATTGCGGCAAGCTATTGGGGAAAGTTTAAGACAGTTTCCCAGATGGTGATGTCGGTTCTGCTGATTTTAAACATTCCTGCACTATCGATCGTTACCAATGCCTTTATCTGGATTGCTGCAATACTCACAGTGGTTTCACTTGTTGATTATATAGCAAAAAATTATGGCGTTCTTATGGAAGGGAGTATGTAAACATGGTAGTTGAACTGATTTCAGTCGGAACAGAAATTCTTCTTGGAAATATCGTTAATACAAACACCCAGTATCTTGCGGAGAAATGTGCCCTTCTGGGTCTCTCTATGTACCATCAGGTGACGGTTGGAGATAACAGGGAACGGCTCTTTGCAGTACTTGAGACAGCACTGAACCGTTCTGATGTTGTGATTCTTACCGGTGGCCTCGGTCCAACAGAAGATGATCTGACGAAAGAAGTATGCGCAGAGGTAATGGGTTTTGACTTGGTTGAAGATGAACATACCAGAGAGCGGATCAGTAAATATTTTAAAAACAATATATACAAAGAAATCCCGGACAATAACTGGAAACAGGCTATGATTCCCCAGGGAGCAACTGTGCTTGATAACAGCAACGGAACTGCCCCGGGACTTATTATGGAGAAGGACGGGAAAACAGCGATTCTGCTTCCGGGACCTCCTAACGAATTAAAACCGTTATTTACCGAGCAGGTATTCCCTTACCTTCAAAGCCGCCAGCCGGAAGTAATCCGGTCCCAGATGGTTAAAATATGCGGCTATGGTGAGAGTCAGGTAGAAGATAAGCTGATTGATTTAATTAATACCCAGACCAATCCAACCATTGCAACTTATGCCAAGACAGCTGAGGTTCATTTAAGAGTAACCGCTAAGGCTGCCAATGAGGATGAAGCAAAAGCTCTTCTTAAACCTGTTGTAAAAGAGATAAAAAGCAGGTTTGATAATGCTGTATACACAACTAAGGAAGAAGAAACCCTTGAGATGGCAGTAGTGCGGCTTTTAAAGAAGCACGAGCTGACTGTTACAACAGCGGAATCCTGTACAGGCGGTCTGATTGCTGGCAGACTGGTTAATGTACCAGGAGCATCAGAGGTTTTCAGGGAAGGATTTATCACCTATTCCAACAAAGCAAAAAGAAAATATTTAGATGTCAGCAAGGGCACCTTAAAAAAATATGGGGCAGTCAGTGAACAGACAGCCAAAGAGATGGCAACCGGAGGTGTATTTGCTTCCGATGCAGATGCCTGTATCGCAGTTACTGGTATTGCAGGTCCGGACGCAGATGGAGAAAAGCCTGTGGGACTAGTCTATATTGCCTGCTATATGAAGGACAAAGTAAAGGTGGAAGAATACCATTTTAAAGGTAACCGTGAAAAAATCAGGGAGCAGTCTGTGGTAAAGGCCCTTGATTTCCTGAGGAGATCTATTTTATCCAATTATCATTAATACCCCCGAGAGGAGATAACACGTGGAAACCCGTTTGATGAAAAAGCAGATGACTGCTGCTTATCAGTATTCTTATGTAAGACTTGTTTTAAACTACTATACATTACTGGAGACCGTTGCAGATGAAGCACCCCAGACCCAGCAGATGACTGAATATTTAAAACGGTTAAACAGCCTGATAGGAGAATGTATTTCCGGACATGAAGCAGCCGGGGATTTGTTAGCGCTGAGGAAGGACATGACTCACGAAGTAGAGGTGCTGACCTCCTATGCCGACTGCTTTCAGATTTTCGAGTATATTTTAAACCGCATGGAACGAAAGTTCATTCCTTCCGGCAATACAAATGACGGAGACGAAGCATTTTTAAAACGGCTGATGGGATTTATTACTGACACCAGTGACTCCGCTGTTATGAACGGACGGATCAAACAGATTATCGGCCAGCTCCCGGTCCGGCTGACAAAACAGAAGTTTTACAGTCTTCTTATGGAGGGGCTTTCTGTTTATCTTGGTTCTCCAAGGGAGAATTTACGGGATATGTTGTATACCCTCCGGACGGAATCCATGGTTTCTCTTCCAGAAGGTATGGATGAAGGTCATAAGGATATTTACGAAATTTTACAGCAGTTTAAGCGTATGGATTACCGGAATATGACCTTTGAAAGCTTTGAAGAAGCTTCCGCAAAATTATCCTATGCAAGTCAGGTTCTTACAGATGAGTCTGGTTTTTATGTAATGCTTCAGGATGTAATTAATGATTTATGTGTTTTGATGTTTGCTAAGCAGGAGGCTGTCATTGATGTCAGTGAAGAGGAATTTTACCGATCTGTACTAAGCAGCATTCAGGTGAAACTGGATCAGGAAGATTTCACCGTTGGGGAGGATGAATTTCTCCACCAGCTTACCCAGTTAGAAGGCCGACAGGAAGTTTACTACGAACGTTATCTAAAAGTTGAAGTTCTTAAGGAGAACGATGAGTCTTCTGATGGGGACTATATTCGTTCTATGAATGTAGACAGGCTGTTGTCTGGAAGCAGCTTTGCCGAACTTATAACAGAAGGCAGAGAGACTCTTTCTGGGGAAGAAAGCGCAATCGTAGACAGGTCTTATTTAGATCAGCAGGCACAAGTTTATATTCAGGAGCTGGAAGAACTTTTTGCAGATGCACCGAAGCCGGTGGTTCGTGCTGTGATGGCCAAGGTATTATCGGATCTGCCTGTTTACTTTAATTCTATAGATGAAATCCAGGAATACGTAAGAGGCAGTTTTTTAAGCTGCTTAGATCGCGCTGAAAAAGAAACATGCATGGAATTATTGGAAGAGCTGATGGATTATGAAAATAAGCTGGTATAACCGTTTATACGTCGGAGAGAAAGCGAAGAAGAAACGATACCGGATCATTCAGGGAATCAGGAAGGGGAAACCCGGTTTGGATATTTATGTGATTACACCTGCTTCAAATGGGAATAATATACTTGATATCTTTCCAGCTGCTGAAATTATATCTCCATTTTATAAGGAAAAAGAGTTCTTTATCCTTGGGATTGCCTCTGATTACTGGGAGGCTATGGAAGTGGCTGGACGTGTGATTCATGATTTATACCGGAAAACAGAAGGATTTAATCTGTCTGATTTTTTGAAAAGTGACCGGTAAGATGTGAGGTGTTCATGCTTCATGTAATTTTATTTATTTTAAAGCTGTTAGGAATTCTGATCCTGATTCTTTTTGGACTTGTTCTTCTGGCAGTTCTTCTGGTGTTATTTGTACCGGTCCGTTACCGTGGAGAAGGATCTTATTTTGAAAAAGTGAAGGGAAATATGAAAATTTCCTGGTTGCTACATATCCTTTCTGTCACGGTTCGGTATGAAGAAGAAGTTGTCATTGCAATCCGCCTGTTTGGATTTCGAATTATGAGACCAAAGAAAATGGATGAAGAACTAAAAGAGGCAGAAGAAATCATGGTTCAGGCAATGGAAATAAAAGAGCCGGAGACCATAAAAGAAGCACGGCAATTAGGTCAGGATGTGAAAAAAACTGTCCAGGGAGAACCTCTGTCCCGGCAGCCAGTACAAAAAGAGATCAGGCAGACAGAACAAACGCAAACAGAGCATATTTCCTGGCTCCAGAATTTTTATAATAAGATAAAGAAGAAAATAATCCATATCCTGGAAAAAATTAAGTACTTATACCATAAATTTTGTGATACACTGAAAAACATGAAAGAGAAGAAAGATGAAATACAGGCTTTTCTTTCCAACAGCGAAAATCAGAAGACCGCAAAGCTGCTTTACAGACAGGTGAAACGTCTGATTCGTCATGTTTTCCCTGTAAAGGGGCATGGTAATGTGACATTTGGTTTTGAAGACCCGGCACTGACGGGACAGGCACTTATGGCGGCCAGTGTGCTGTATCCCATCTTTCATAAATATTGGAATCTATATCCGGTTTTTGATGAAACTGTGTTTCACGCAGAAGGAACTTTTCAGGGAAGAATACGCCTGGGGACAGTCCTGATCATCGGCTTACGGATGCTTCTTGATAAAAATTTCAGAGTTCTGTTAAAGAGATGGCTACGATAAAGGAGGAATTGCGTTCAATGGCAGATAATTATTTTACGTCTACAGTAGAGGCATTGTTTAAAGGTATGGATGCCTTTGTAGCGACAAAAACAGTTGTAGGAGATGCGGTTAAGGTGGATGATACCATTATTCTGCCTTTGGTGGATGTGACCTGTGGAATGGCTGCTGGATCCTTTTCAGAAAATGCCAAGGAAAAGGGTGCGGGAGGTATGCATGCGAAGATGAGCCCAAGTGCCATACTGATTATCCAAAACGGTGTGACAAAGCTGGTAAACATCAAGCAGCAGGATGCAGTGACAAAGATTCTTGACATGGTTCCTGATTTTGTTAATAAGTTTACATCAGGAAACAAAGATGTATCACCGGAAGCGATTAAAATGGCAGAGGAGATGGCTGCGGCAGCAGAGAAAGAAAAAGCAGAAGAATAAGAAAGGGATAAGCCGCATAGGATATTATATAGCCTGAATGGATTGAGGGATGATATGAGAAGAGTATGTGGACTTATGCTGTTCTGTTTTGGAGCAGGTATGGCAATCCTACTGTTTATCCCGGCGACCATTGTTACAATTCTGTTTATAATTGGATGCCTGGTACTGGGATATAATCTGTTTTGCTGCTGACAGCAAATACTGTTGCTATCATTGAGACCCGATTGAATCAACCGGGTCTCATAATTATAAAAAAAATACTCCTGACTGATATCAGCCAGGAGTTTCCTACGATTAAGCTCTTTCAACTAATCCGGATCTTAAACAGGAAGTACATACGTACATCTTCTTCGCGCCGCCTGTTACTTTAACTTTAACGGACTTTACATTTGCTTTCCACATCTTGTTGGATCTTCTATGGGAATGGCTCACTGCGTTGCCAAAGTGAGCAGCCTTTTCACAAATTGCACATTTAGCCATGATTGCACCTCCTTAAAAGTAACTTGGATTTTTTATTGGTTGAAAAATCCACAACAAGTGTATGATAACAGAAATTACAGCGATTTGCAAGTGAAAAATAAAAATTTGTTTCTTTTTTTGGAAAAATCATGTATAATCATTACAGACAGAAAGAACGGAGGTAGAGACTATGAAGGGTTATATCAATAATAAACTGGGCGAGATCCAGGTAAGCCCTGATGTTATCGCTATGTACGCCGGAACCACCGCAGTTGAGTGCTTCGGTATTGTCGGTATGGCGGCTGTCAGCATGAAAGACGGACTCGTTAAGTTATTAAAACGGGAAGGACTGACACATGGAATTAATGTGATGATTCAGGACAACCATATCACTATTGATTTTCATGTAATCGTAGCATATGGAATCAGCATTTCTGCAGTAGCCGATAATCTGATTGAAAATGTAAAATACAAAGTAGAAGAATTCACCGGTATGACGGTAGATAAGATTAACATCTTTGTCGAAGGCGTAAGAGTGATTGATTAAGGAGGAAACTACCTGTGGGTATGAAGTATATAGACGCAAAGATGCTCCAGAAAGCATTTTTAGCAGGTGCAAAAGGACTGGAAGCCAAAAAGGACTGGATTAATGAATTGAATGTATTTCCAGTTCCAGATGGAGATACCGGAACAAATATGACGATGACCATAATGTCAGCGGCAAAAGAAGTGGCTGCCATAGAGAATCCAACTATGGAATCTTTGGCAAAAGCGATTTCTTCCGGTTCTTTAAGAGGCGCAAGAGGAAACTCAGGTGTTATCTTATCCCAGTTATTCCGAGGATTTACAAAAGAGATCGCAAGCGCTGACCAGGTGACCGTTACTATTTTGGCTAATTCCTTTGTAAGAGCCACTGAGACAGCTTATAAGGCAGTCATGAAACCCAAAGAGGGAACCATTCTGACAGTAGCAAGAGGAATGGCAGAAAAAGCGGCTGAGCTTGTAACTGAAACAGAAGACATTCTTGAATTTTGCAGTCAGGTTGTAGAACAGGGCGATTACGTATTAAGCCAGACTCCTGAGATGCTTCCGGTATTAAAGCAGGCAGGTGTTGTGGATTCCGGCGGTCAGGGTCTGATGCAGGTGGTAAAGGGTGCTTTTAACTTCCTCTCAGGGAAAGAAGTTGACTTAACCGTAGAAGCCGCAGTACGTGTGGAGCCGGTTGTCTCTATGGAAGGAAGTGCACTGAAAGAAGCTGATATTAAATTCGGCTACTGCACAGAATTTATTGTTAATTTAGAAAAGCCTTATAACGAAAAAACAGAACAGGAATTCAAAGGATATTTAGAATCCATTGGAGATTCCCTTGTAGTTGTTTCCGATGATGATATTGTGAAAGTTCACGTTCATACCAACGATCCCGGACTTGCCATTCAAAGGGCGCTTACCCTTGGCTCTTTGTCCCGCATGAAGATTGATAATATGAGGGAAGAGCATCAGGAGAGACTGATTAAAGAATCAGAAAAGCTGGCAGCACAGCAAAAGGCAGAAGGAAAGAAATCAGAGCCAAGAAAGGCTTATGGCTTTATCTCTGTATCAGCTGGCGAGGGGCTTGATGAGATCTTTAGCGGTATTGGAGCGGATTATTTAATTCAGGGCGGCCAGACCATGAATCCTAGTACTGAGGACATGTTAAACGCCATTGACCGGGTAAATGCAGATACAATCTACATTCTGCCGAATAACAAGAACATTATTCTGGCTGCAGAGCAGGCCAGAAGTCTGGTAGAGGATAAGAAAGTAATCGTCATTCCTTCCAAGACGATTCCACAGGGTATTACTGCAATAATTAACTTTGCACCTGATTTATCTCCTGAGGAAAATGAAGCAATTATGACGGAAGAGATGAGCCGTGTAAAGACCGGACAGATTACTTATGCAGTCCGTAATACCACCATCGATGATATCGAAATTAAAGAAGGCGATATCATGGCTCTGGGAGACCATGGCATTCTTGCTGTCGGGGAAGAGATTGAAGCAACTGCACTGAAATCACTGGAAGCTATGGTAGAAGAAGAATCAGAACTGATTACCATTTATTATGGTAAGGATGTGAGTGAAGAGGATGCCACAGCACTGAAAGAGAAAACAGAAGAACAATTTTTAAACTGTGAAGTGGAGCTTCATTGCGGTAGTCAGCCGATTTATTATTATCTGATTTCCGTGGAATAAAAAGGAGTCGAAGCTGTATGATTCCGGGCAGACGTGACTCTCGTCTGCCCGGTTTTTTAATATTCGGGAAAACAAAATGAAAGGAGGCGGGTGAACGGATGAACCAGAAACCCATTGAATCCCTGAAAGGGATTGGAGAAAAAACCGGGAAACTGTTTCAAAAGATTGGAGTGGACACAATAGAAGATCTTCTGGAATATTATCCAAGGGCATATGATACGTATGAGGACCCCTCACCAATTGCTGAAATCAAACCGGATAGCATTATGACCGTGGCCGGGATGCTTGAGAGAACACCGGATGTAAAACGATACAGTCGTGTACAGGTTGTTACAGCTCTTTTAAGAGATGGATCTGGCACCATGCAGCTGATCTGGTACAATATGCCTTATCTGCATGCTACGTTAAAGGCTGGAATGCGGGCTGTTTTTCGTGGAAAAGTTATTAAGAAAAGCGGCCGTCTCATCATGGAGCAGCCTGAAGTTTATACGGCAGAGGCTTATGGAGAGATCATTCATTCCATGCAGCCTGTTTACGGTCAGACAAAGGGCTTAAGTAATAAGACCATTGTCCGGGCACAAAAGCAGGCACTCAGTGCCCGTCTTATGATCAGGGATTATCTGCCTGCCGATCTGCGAAGGAAGCACGAACTGGCAGAATATAATTTTGCAATTGAACATATCCATTTTCCGTCAGACAGGAAGGAACTTTTGTTTGCCAGAAAACGACTGGTCTTTGATGAATTTTTCCTTTTCTTAATGGCTGTCAGACGTTTAAAGGACAAAAGAGAGAATAAAACCAGCCCGTTTGCAATCCAGTTATCAGAGGAAGTGAAAACATTTCAGGAAAGTTTGCCTTATTCTTTGACAGGTGCCCAGCAAAAAGTACTTCATGAGGTATATGCAGACATGACAGGCGGTCTGGTTATGAACCGGCTGGTGCAGGGAGATGTTGGATCAGGAAAAACAATCATAGCCATACTGGCATTGCTTCAGGCAGCCTGTAACGATTATCAGGGAGCTCTCATGGTTCCCACGGAGGTTCTTGCCAGACAGCATTTTGAATCCATGAATGAGCTGTTCTTAAAATACCAGATTAATAAGGTACCGGTTCTTGTTACCGGGTCCATGACTGCCAAGGAAAAAAGAATTGCTTATGAGAAAATAGCAAAACACGAGGCTGATATCATAATAGGAACACATGCACTGATTCAGGAAAAGGTCATTTATGATAAACTGGCTCTGGTAATTACAGATGAACAGCACCGCTTCGGCGTAGGGCAAAGAGAACTGCTGGGAAAAAAGGGAGAAGAACCTCATGTAATGGTAATGAGTGCGACTCCCATACCAAGAACCCTGGCTATCATCATTTACGGAGATCTGGATATTTCCGTGATCGATGAACTTCCTGCCAACCGGCTTCCCATTAAAAACTGCGTGGTGGATACCGGGTACCGAAAAAAAGCTTATGATTTTATGAAAAAGGAAGTAGCAGCCGGACGTCAGGCTTACGTGATCTGTCCTATGGTGGAAGCAAGTGAGATGATCGAAGCAGAAAATGTGGTGGATTATACTGCTGCATTAAAAGAAGCACTTCCTGGAATGAGTATTGAATATCTTCATGGAAAAATGAAGGCAAAAGAAAAGAACAGCATTATGGAACGGTTCGCTTCCGGGGAAATTTCAGTTCTTGTTTCTACAACTGTTGTGGAGGTTGGAGTTAACGTACCAAATGCTACCGTTATGATGATAGAAAATGCGGAGCGATTCGGTCTTGCCCAGCTTCATCAGTTAAGAGGCCGGGTCGGGCGTGGCAAATATCAGTCCTACTGCATTTTGGTAAATGGCTCGGATCAGGATGGTACGAAGGAACGGCTGGATATCTTAAACCGGTCTAACGACGGCTTTTTTATTGCCTCGGAAGATTTAAAGCTGAGAGGGCCAGGTGATATATTCGGCATTCGTCAAAGCGGAGAGATGGAATTTAAATTAGGAGATATTTTTACCGATGCCAATTTATTAAAGACGGTATCAGAGGAAGTAAAACACATTTTTTCAGAAGATCCTGATCTGGAAAAAGAAGAGAATACAGAACTGAGCAGAAAGCTTAGTGAATATCTGGAAAAAAGTTACGACAGGCTGAATTTATAATTGATGAAATCAAACTATTAATCAGGAGGCAGCAGTATGAACAGAGAAGTGTTAAAGGCAGATGCTAAAAATGCCATGAAACAGGCATTAATAAGCCCATATCTGGTTACTGTAATTATGGGAATCATTCTTACGGTTTTATCAGTGATTCAGATGTTTCTGGATAAATGGCAGAGAATTCTGGAAGACAGTCACGCAGGAGCCGATCAGTGGCGGTCTTATATCCTATTTAGTATTGTTTTTTTTATCGTATATTTCATTATTAGTATGCTGTTGGAATTCGGTTATCAGTCTTACTGCTTAAAAGTGTCAAAACGTGACGAATCCATGTCTTATGGTGATTTATTTTCCAGTGCTTCCTATTTTTTTAAAGCATTTGGTCTTTATTTTATGATAGGAGTGTTTGTAACTCTTTGGTCTCTATTGCTCATCATACCAGGTATTATAGCCGCACTAAGGTATTCACAGGCAATCTTCATTATGGTTGAAAATCCGGAAAAAGGGATTTTTCAGTGCATTGATGAGAGCAAAGATATGATGGATGGGCGGTTATGGGAATATTTTGTTTTGGAATTGTCCTTTATCCTGTGGCATTTACTGGCACTTGTCACCTGTACTCTTGCTTATATTTATGTATATCCCTATATGACTGTGACCCTGGCAAATTACTATAATGAAATAAAAGAATAAGAACAGATACATAGAGAAAAACCATTGAATTCATCCGGTCTTTCTGATAAAATAATTTTTGTGTGTACAGAACCAGATTAGTGGAGGATTGCGGAAGATGAATTGTGTTATAATAGGAATTGCCGGAGGTACCGGTTCAGGAAAGTCAACATTTACCAACCGGTTGAAAGATGCATTTTGTGATAATATAGCAGTTCTTTACCATGATAATTATTATAAGCGGCAGGATGGGGTTCCTTTTGAAGAAAGAAAAAAAATGAATTACGATCATCCGGAAGCATTTGAGACAGAACTTTTGCTCAATCAGCTGGCTGCACTGCGAAACGGAGAGTCAGTGGAGTGTCCGATTTATGATTATTCCAAACACAATCGTTCTGACAAGTTCGTTAAAGTAGAACCTAAAAAGGTTATTTTAGTCGAAGGAATATTAGTTTTTGCTGATGAGCGCTTACGAGATATGTTTGATATTAAGATTTTTGTTGAGGCGGATGCAGACGAGAGAATTTTACGCCGGGTAATCCGTGATGTAAAAGACCGGGGCAGAGATATTGAAGGAGTTGTGGAACAGTATTTAACCACGGTAAAGCCCATGCATTATCTTTACGTTGAACCAACAAAGCCTCTGGCCGACGTAATTATTAACAGCGGCATGAATGAAGTGGCCTTTCAGCTGGTCAAAACAAATATAGAAAAGATACTAAACGAGGGCTGATTTGCTTTACAGCATCATAAATAACATGAAGTGGTTCATTTTTTTCCTGAAAATAACATTTTACGAAAAACCTTCTAGTGTATTTCACCTTATTAAAGCCATAATAGGAGTGTAGCACAAAACACACCATGAAAAAAGATTTACGAACATGGTGAATAGATGAAAAGGAGGCATTTAATTATGTCAGGAAAATCTAACACTACAAATGTACCAGAAGCAAAAGAAGCAATGGATCGTTTCAAAATGGAAGTAGCAAACGAATTAGGTGTACCGTTAACAAATGGATACAACGGTAACTTAACTTCCGCACAGAATGGTTCCGTAGGCGGATATATGGTTAAGAAAATGATCGAAGCCTATGAAAGACAGATTGCAGGAAAATAATCTGTAACATTTCAAAAGGAGCTACAGCCAGTAATCATTCATTTGATTACAAAGGGGCTGTAGCTCCTTTCTTTTTTTTGTTGTATAATTTCCATATTCATACTATAATAGTTTGGAAAAATAATGTGAGGAACGTAGTATATGAGAGTAATTGCTGGAAAAGCCAGAAGGCTTATTTTAAAGACCATAGAAGGTCTGGATACAAGACCGACAACCGACCGGATAAAAGAAACACTTTTTAATATGATACATGACAGTCTTTACGACTGCAGCTTTCTGGATTTATTCTCCGGAAGCGGAGCCATTGGAATAGAAGCTTTAAGCAGGGGAGCAAAACTGGCAGTTTTTGTGGAACAAAACCCAAAAGCGGCAGAATGCATCCGGGAAAACTTAAAGACTACCCGGCTGGAAACCGATGCCGTGGTGATGAACTGCGATGTACTGACTGCAATGAAGCGACTGGAAGGCAAAGACTATCAGTTTGATGTTGTCTTTATGGATCCTCCATACCGCATGGAATGGGAGAAGAAAGTCCTGGAATATTTCACTGATTCATCTCTGATTGGAGAAGAAACCACCATCATTATTGAAGCGTCCCTGGATACCGATTTTGATTATCTTAACTCTATGGGCTACGAGATTATGAAGGAGAAAAATTATAAAACAAATAAGCATGTGTTTGTTAAAAGAACAGGAAAAGAATAAATAAAAGGAAGTAACAATATGAAAAAAGCAGTTTATCCGGGAAGCTTTGATCCGGTGACTTTTGGCCATCTTGATATCATTGAGCGCTCGGCAAGAATGTGTGACCATTTAATTATCGGGGTTTTAAATAATTATTCAAAAACTCCGTTGTTTTCTGTAGAAGAACGTGTTAATATGTTAAAGAGCCTGACTAGTAATTTTGCTAATGTTGAAGTAAAATCCTTTGGCGGGCTGATGATAGATTTTGTACGAGCTAATCAGGCGGATGCGGTTGTCCGCGGACTTCGTGCTGTAACAGATTTTGAATACGAATTGCAGATTGCACAGACAAACCGGGTGATTGCACCAGAGGTGGATACTGTGTTTTTGACAACGAATTTAAAGTATTCCTATCTAAGTTCCAGCATTGTGAAGGAGATTGCCTCTTATGGCGGTGAGATAAACGCGTTTGTGCCGGAAGAGATTGCAGAACGTGTAAGGAAAAAAATAGAAGATAGAACGAAATAAAGCAAGGAGTGTCCGTATTATGATGAGCAGAATTGAACAGTTAATCGGTGAAATCGAAGAATATATTGACAGTTGCAAGTACCAGCCCCTTTCTAACAGCAAGATTGTGGTAAACAAAGATGAACTGGAAGAGCTGCTGGTGGAACTTCGCCTTCGAATTCCGGATGAGATCAAGCAGTACCAGAAGATTATCAGCAACAGGGATGCCATCATGGGCGAAGCACGTCAGCAGGCAGATTCCATTTTAGCCCAGGCCAATGCCCAGACCAATGAACTGGTAAATGAACACGAGATTATGCAAAAAGCCTATGCTCAGGCCAATGAGATTATTGAACAGGCTCAGGTTCAGGCTCAGCAGATCGTTGAACAGGCTGTTGCCGATGCAAACGGCATTCGTCAAAGCTCTGTTCAATATACAGATGATATGTTAAAGAGCCTGCAGACGATCATCAGTCACTCCATGGAGGGCGCACAGGGGCGTTTTGACGCTTTTATGACTTCCATGCAGTCAAGCTACGATATTGTTTCTTCTAACCGTCAGGAACTGACAGGAGCTGTTATGCAGACGGCAGAAGGACTGGAAGACGGGTCAGCAGAATAAACAGTAGAATTGTCAGGAGAGTATGTATTGCTTTCCATACTACATAGTGCCGGATGGATAATCCGGCATTTTTTATGACACTCTTTGTCTGAAATACACCGGATAAACCTCCGAAGGCAGTAGCCCCGCTGATCCATAAACCGCCCATAGTACCCGCGAATACATGGGAAACAGCCTGGATTCCTGTGGTGATTTCCACAAAACCAAGAAGTACCGCTTTATATTCAGAACAAAGGATGGGAAGCTTTGTAATATAGAAAGCCAGGATGGAAAAAAGCATAATATATCCGCCGATTTTTACCATTACCTCGCAGGAACCCATAAGACTTTCATCAAAGGATTTTATGGATTCTTTTGAAACCGGCATGGATCGGAACGGACGATCCACCTTGTAACAGAACCGGGCTGCCAGTGCTACTGGTATGACTGGGGCATAAATGCAAAGCAGGAGCATCCAGACCGGTACACTCTTTGGCAGGCCAGAGGCTGCATATCCCAAAAGAAACATGGGGCTGGGGTGGTTACAGATTGCCAATAAGTATTTTCCTTCCTTTTGTGTAATCCGGTCGGCATCCATAAATTCGCTGCAGGTTTTAGCACCCATGGGATAACCGCAGAGCAGTCCGGAGACAAAGGTGTAGCACCCGGCATCAGACAGGCAGAAGAAACGGTGCAGAAGCTGTCTGACCGGAAAAATCAGAATATGTATTGCATTTAGGGAAACAATTACATTGGAACAGATCATAAACGGCAGGAGAGTGGGCACTACCACGCTGCCCCAGAGAATCAGTCCGCTTTTTGCTCCTTCAAATGCGGTATCATGAAAAAGGAGCAGCGCAAAGAGTGCGGCTACAGAAAGAAGACGGAAAAAGGATTTTTTCATACGCACCTGAATAGATTGTTTTATACAATTATATTGAGAAGGCAAGATTGATATGATGGTGATTATTTTTTTAATCCTGATCCTTTCTGTGTTTCATGTGACCATGATTGATTATCTGTATAATAATCCGACGTTTTATCAGCTGAATGCCTACACCTGGGAGAGTGATGATTTCAGGAGTATGCAGCTTGGAGCAATCGTCGCTGATTTAAATGACATCGACTACGATACACTGACCTCTCTGATGGTAGAGCATCAGTATGATTTAACAAAAGTGAAGGATTTAACCGTACATACCGACAGACTTTTAAAAGTGAAGCCCGCAGAGTACCGGAAGTTAAAAAAGGCCTATGAAATCATACTTGGTGATTTAAAGTATTTTCCGGTTCCTGAAAATTCGGACCCTGATTTTCCTGATGTGAAATTTCAGAATGGGTGGATGGAAAGCCGCAGTTATGGTGGAGAGCGGGGACATGAAGGTTGTGATGTGATGGGAAACACAAAACCCAGAGGAACATATCCCGTAATCAGTATCAGTGACGGAGTGGTGGAAAAGGTGGGCTGGCTGGAAAAAGGCGGCTGGAGGCTGGGGATACGGGCTCCGGGAGGGGCATATTTATATTATGCCCATCTCTACAGTTACAGCAGAGAGTGGAAAAAGGGAGATAAGGTTAACGCGGGAGATTTGCTGGGGTTTATGGGTGATACCGGGTACAGTAAAGTGGAAGGTACCACAGGTAATTTTGACGTACACCTTCATCTTGGTATTTATATCCGGACGGACAACAACGAAGAGATGAGTGTGAACCCTTACTGGGTATTGAAATATCTGGAGAAATACCGGTTGAAATATTCATATTAGTATATTAAGATTGCTTACATAGAGATGAAATGGGAGTAAAAAAGTGAAAGAAATTAAGATTTCGGAAGAATTTTTAAACAGAATGAGGGACTTGCTGGGAGAAGAGGATTATAATGCCTATCTAAAAAGCTTTGAGGAAGAGCGCCTTTATGGACTGCGTGTCAATACATTAAAGGTTTCTCCCGAGGCCTTTGTTAAAATGACATCGTTAAAGCTTCTGCCGGTTCCATGGATCAGCAACGGATTTTATTATGATGGAGAGGAACGTCCTGCAAAGGATCCTTATTATTACGCCGGGCTTTATTATCTGCAGGAGCCCAGCGCCATGACACCGGCACATATGCTTCCAATCGTGCCTGGAGATAAGGTTTTAGATCTTTGCGCGGCTCCGGGAGGCAAAAGCACGGAACTTGGGGCAAAGTTAAGGGGTAAGGGACTTTTAGTATCCAATGATATCAGCAATTCCAGGGCTCGTGCACTGTTAAAGAATCTGGAGCTGTGGGGAATTGAAAACATCTGTGTTACCAGTGAGGAGCCTCAGAAGTTAAAAACCACATTTGCTGGTTTCTTTGATAAAATTCTTGTGGATGCGCCCTGTTCCGGAGAGGGAATGTTTCGAAAAGACGCAGACATGGTAAAAAGCTATGAGGAGCATGGTCCGCAATACTATGAGGCGATTCAGAAAGAAATCGTTGGACATGCAGTGGATATGCTGGCTCCCGGCGGACTTATGATGTATTCCACCTGTACGTTCTCAATTTGTGAGAATGAAGATATTATCCGTCTGATACTTGAAAACCATACGGATATGGAACTGGTAAAGCTGCCGTTGTTTGAGGGGGCTTCAGATGGAATTGGTCTTTCTGGCTGCCTGCGTCTGTTTCCTCATAAAATCAAGGGAGAGGGCCATTTTATGGCACTTTTAAGGAAAAAGGACGGATCAGTTGGGACAGAGGAAACAAAGACCGGAAGGAAAAAGGAAAAAGAGCTTCCAAAAGAGCTTTCCCAGTTTCTTTCCCTGATATCAAAACCCCTCATCACCTCCCGCATCGAGATAAAGAATGACTGCGTGTATTATCTTCCGGAATATTTTCCGGAAAACGGAGGAAAACTCCGTTATCTGCGAAC
>SVDS01000049.1 GCA_015057715.1 Paenibacillaceae bacterium | reverse complement strand
ACTGTTTCCAGTTGTTAATCCAGTCTTTGTCCTCAGTCTCGCTGGTTTCAATGGTACGGGCTCCCAGGTCCGTAAACATGGAAAGCTCGTCAAGTCCCTCTTCCACCTTTATTAACATCTCTTCTATATTGGTATCAGAGTCCGGATCTAAGTAAAAGCTAACTCTCGCCACTCCCTCATCAGGTGGAAGTTCTGGAAGAATGTCAATGAACATCCCTTTCGTTTCCGCTTCTGTAAGAGGAATATTGTCTTCAATTTCAATTCCTTCAATTCCAATTTCATCAAACATGCTGCTGACTAAATCAACAGCCTCCGTTGTTGTTGTAAGAGTAAATTTTTTCCATTTCATAATAATTCCCTATCCTTTTATAATTTTCACAAAGAGACACAACAAAACCACAAGTACAACAGGGCGTACAATCTTCAGCCCGTTTTTCACCACAAGACCGGAACCGATGTAATGTCCTGCAATACAGAATACACCAGCTGCCAGACCAAGTGGAATTAAAACTTTACCATTTATTAAAAATGTTGTCAGAGCCGCAATGTTTGAAGATAAATTAATCACCTTGGTGGTTCCTGAAGCACTTCTGATATCCATTCCAGCAAGACCGGTCAGTACAAGAAGCAAAAACGTTCCCGTTCCAGGCCCGTAAAAGCCGTCATAGCAGCCAATCACAAGGGCAGCCCCCATGGTGATCAGAATCATTTTTCTCTCAGATACTTCTTTATTTTCTTCCTGCTCACCCAAATTCTTATTCTTTAATACATAAAACGCGACCACCGGCAATGCCACTAACATCATGGTTTTTAACACCGTTTCACTTGCAAGCATGGATAAATGGGCTCCAATAACAGAACCTCCTATTGCCAGAAGTGCTGCGCACAAAGACAGTTTTACTTTTATATAACCATTTTTTGCAAAACGTGCCGTAGAGACAACAGTCCCCATGGCAGATCCCATCTTGTTGGTACCAATTGCAAGATGCGGTGGTATTCCCGCAGCAAGATAAGCAGGCAGTGAAATAAGTCCTCCTCCGCCGGCTATGGAATCTATCAGTCCAGCCAGAAATACAAGAGGACATACAATTAAGTATTGGTTCATCTTCTGTTTCCTTTCTTTCGTCGAATCCTATTCGAATAAAAATCCTTCACAAGGAAAACCACATGATATCATAACATACAATGATATGGGTTGCAAGCGCAGAAAATCGGGCTTTCTCCGGTATATTCCGGAAAAAATATATTTTTTTTAATTTTTTTTAAAAAGAATGCAATAAAATTTCTACTTGGTGCATTAACTAATTGAACGGATGAAAAAGACTTTTGTTCCGTAGCAGATATAAGGGCAAAAAAACATATCAAGTAAACGAAATTCCTTGATGCATTACACCCCATCACACCCGCCTGTGTGTCTGTGACCGGAACAGAATCTTTTTTACAAAATTACAATCTAAAGGCAATTAGAATTTGTAATGAAAAACAGGAGAAATTTGGAACGGCTGATGATTCAGTCATCTCAAATGTCTCCTGTTTTTCGTTTATACAAATAAAGTCCTTACGGAACCCATGCCCCGTCAGCCCCCACCTGATAACCATCCGGCGTGACTGTATTCAAAAGAAGCCTGCCCTGTGTTCCGTCAGACATGGTGTTAAAATAATATGCCTTTTTGTCAATCAGCTGCCAGCCAGTTCTCATGGCACCAAGCATCCCATCATCAACCGGATTTAAATAATACTTTGCGTCATTCTGATCCGAATACCAGCCTGTAACCATGTGTCCCCCCTGGTCAAAGCGGTACCATCTGCCGTTTATAAATTTCCAGCAGTTAGAAGGCCATGTGCCGTCACTGTACTGAAACCACCAGCCTGCAGGACTGTAATACCACCCTCTTCCAGTACTACGGTTTCCCGGACCATCCTCATCTTCATCCTCATCCTCATCATCCCAGAAGTCAAAGTAATCACCTGAGTTACCTGGTCCGCCAATTTTGGTGCCGGAACCATTCCAGCCCGGAAAATCCCTGGCAGTCTGGCCATTATCCGCCCATGCATTCATGGACAGCAGGATTATCATTCCTGACAAGACTGCTGCCCATACTAATTTTTTTCTTACCCCTTTCATACCTTCTCCCTTCTCCGTACCATGTACTTTCAAAGGCTTTATTTAAAAAGTCCCTTCTTTTTATGTTTATCACTGTCCGGGTTCCCGTTCATGGCTTCATCGAAATTCTTCAAAGCTTCTTTTTGCGCCTCAGTCAGACGCTCAGGTACGGAAACCACCAGTGTAACATAGTGATCACCTCTGACAGCACGGTTACGTAACGTAGGAACGCCTTTTCCTTTTAAGCGAACCTTGGTATCTGTCTGTGTTCCTGATTTAACTTCGTATTCTACATCGCCGTCTACGGTTTTTATCAGTATGGTACCGCCAAGTGCTGCTTTTGCAAAGGAAATGGGTACCGTGGAGAAAATGCTGGTATCCTGGCGTTTAAATATAGGGTGATTGGAAACCACTGCCTCAACCAGAAGGTCTCCCCTCTCTCCGCCATTGGTACCAGGCTCCCCGGCTCCAGCCAGTCTTACAGACTGTCCGTTGTCAATTCCGGCAGGAATGGTGACTTTGATCTTCTTTCTCTTTGTGATATATCCTGTACCATAGCAGTCCGAACATTTTTCCTTAATCACCTTACCGGTACCGTTACAGTCCGGGCAGGTCTGTACGTTCTGGATCTGACCAAAGAAGGACTGCTGGGTGTACATAATCTTGCCTTTCCCGTTACACTTGGGACAGGTTACCGGTGATGTACCCGCTTTTGCACCGCTTCCATGGCAGGAAGCACACTCTTCTTTAAAATTGATCTCGATCTCCCGTTCGCAGCCGAAAATCGCTTCTTCAAAGCTGATGCGGATGCTGGTTCTGATATTTGCTCCCTTTAACGGCCCGTTATACTGAGCGCTTCTTCTTCCACCGCCAAAGATATCTCCAAAAATATCCCCGAAAATATCTCCCATATCGGAGCCATTGAAATCGAAGCCTCCAAAACCGCCTGCTCCGCCGCTTCCATCAAATGCAGCTGAACCAAACTGGTCATACTGGCGTCTCTTATCCGGATCGCTTAAAACGCTGTAAGCTTCAGAAGCCTGTTTGAATTTCTCTGCAGCAGCAGTATCTCCAGGGTTCGTGTCCGGATGGTATTTTTTAGCCAATGCGCGATAGGCCTTCTTAAGTGCTGCATCATCTGCATCTTTGGAAACGCCAAGGATTTCATAATAATCTTTTTTACTTTCTGCCATCTTAGGTCTACCTCTCATAATTGTAAGGAATTTATTCCTGCGGAAAAAGTGCTGTATTCCTACAACACTTTCCCCAAAGCCCTGTCAAACGACTTAATATTAAACTTCTTTGTAATCTCCGTCCACAACATCGCTGTCCTGGTAAGAAGCACCTGCTGCTCCCATGTCAGGACCTGCGCCTGCACCTGCCTGAGACTGTGCCTGCTCATAAACCTTTGCAAACAATGCCTGAGCGCTGTTCATCAGTTTTTCGCGGCCTGCCTTAATATCTTCAACCTGAGCATCGGTCATATCTTCTAACGGTGCTCTGTTAATTGCTTCTTTTAATGCATTTAAATCAGCTTCAACAGTTGCTTTGTCTGTATCTGCGATCTTATCTCCAACTTCCTGAAGTGCTTTCTCTGTCTGGAATACCATGGAATCTGCATCATTTCTTGCATCAATGGCATCCTTGCGTTTCTTATCCTGAGCCTCGTATTCAGCAGCTTCTTTTACAGCCTTATCGATATCGGAATCGGACATGTTGGATCCGGAAGTGATGGTGATATGCTGCTCTTTTCCTGTTCCAAGATCTTTTGCGGAAACGTTAACGATACCGTTGGCATCAATATCAAACGTAACTTCGATCTGAGGAACACCTCTTCTTGCTGGTGGAATTCCATCCAGACGGAACTGTCCGAGAGTCTTGTTGTCTCTTGCGAACTGTCTCTCACCCTGTACTACATGAATGTCAACTGCTGTCTGGTTATCTGCTGCAGTAGAGAAAACCTGGCTCTTCTTTGTAGGAATCGTGGTGTTTCTTTCAATCAGTCTGGTAGCTACGCCGCCCATTGTCTCGATGGATAAGGAAAGCGGAGTTACGTCAAGAAGAAGAATATCGCCTGCACCTGCATCGCCTGCAAGCTTACCACCCTGAATACATGCACCGATGGCTACACATTCATCTGGGTTTAATGACTTGGAAGGTTCTTTGCCTGTCAGCTGTTTTACTTTCTCCTGAGCTGCCAGCATACGGGTAGATCCGCCTACTAACAGTACTTTTCCAAGCTCTGCTGCTGTCATTCCTGCATCTTTTAATGCACTCTGTACCGGAATAGCAGTACGCTCGATTAAATCAAGTGTCAGTTCATCAAATTTAGCTCTGGTTAAGTTCATGTCCAGATGCTTCGGACCTTCTGCGGTTGCAGTAATGAAAGGTAAGTTGATGTTGGTTGTAGTAGAAGAAGATAATTCTTTCTTTGCCTTCTCTGCAGCTTCTTTTAATCTCTGCATAGCCATCTTGTCACCGGATAAGTCAACGCCTTCTGCCTTTTTAAATTCATCCACCATCCACTGTGTCAGACGGTTATCAAAATCATCTCCACCTAAACGGGTATCGCCGTTGGTAGAAAGTACTTCAATTACTCCATCACCGATTTCGATATTGGAAACGTCGAATGTACCGCCGCCTAAATCGTATACCATGATCTTCTGTTCTTTTTCATTATCAAGACCATAAGCAAGTGCTGCTGCTGTCGGCTCGTTGATAATACGTTTTACATCAAGACCTGCAATTTTTCCTGCATCCTTGGTTGCCTGACGCTGTGCATCGTTAAAATAAGCCGGTACGGTAATAACTGCTTCTGTAACTTTTTCTCCTAAATAAGCCTCTGCATCTGCTTTTAATTTCTGAAGAATCATTGCAGAAATTTCCTGAGGGCTGTAGTTCTTTCCATCAATGGTAACTTTATAATCGGTACCCATATGTCTCTTGATGGAAGAAATGGTACGGTCTGCATTGGTTACTGCCTGACGTTTTGCAGGTTCTCCAACCAGTCTTTCTCCATTCTTTGTAAATGCAACAACTGACGGTGTTGTTCTTACGCCTTCGCTGTTTGGGATTACAACTGGCTTACCGCCTTCCATAACGGCTACGCAGCTGTTTGTTGTTCCTAAGTCAATTCCAATGATCTTACCCATAGTTTTTTCCTCCTATTTTATAAACAAAATTGTGTAAGTTTCTGATTTATAATTAATTAGCTACCTGAACCATGGAATGTCTTACCACGGTATCCCGATAGGTGTAACCTTTTTGAAGTTCCTGGGAAACTACATTCTCTCCAAGAGAGTCATCTTCCACATGCATAACCGCGTTGTGGTAATTGGGGTCAAATGGCATTCCAACCGCTTCGATGGGCTTAACCCCTGCTTCATCCAGTGTTTTCATCAGCTGCTTATAGATCTTTTCCATGCCATCAGCGAAAGGTGATTCCTTATCCGCTTCCGGAATCGCAGCCAGACCCCGCTCAAAATTATCAACTACGGGGAGAATTCTCTCTATAATGTCCTTTGCCCCGATTTCAAACATGGCAGATTTTTCTTTTTCAGTACGTTTTCTAAAATTATCAAATTCAGCCATGGATCTTTGAAGACGGTCCGTAAGCTCCTCGATCTTCTCATCCTTTGGATCTTTTTTCTCTTTCTTCTTACCGAAAAAGCCTTTCTTCTCCGGCTCCTCTTTTGCATCGCCTTCCGGCTCTGCTGTCTCTTCCTGTTCCTGTGAACATTCTTCCTTACAGTCGCAAGTAACGTCTATCTCTTTTTCAGAGGAAACGGCATCTTCCTGATTTGTCGTTTCTTCTGCCAGATTCTCGTCTGTTTTAATATCTTCCATGCTCAATATTCTACCCTTTACCTTTCATCTTTTTTCAAAATGGTATCCAGCTGAGTCATTAAGTTCCTCATCGTATTGAGTACCTTTTCATAATCCATTCGCTTGGGACCTATGATACCAATGGTACCTCGTAAGCCTTCTCCAAGTTCATAGTTGGCGGTAACGATACTGCAGTCCTTCATGGTCTGTACAGGTGCTTCATCTCCGATGTACACCTGGATTCCGGAGCTGCTTTCTGAACTGTTTACATCATCTACCAGTTCCTGAAGTAGTTCCTTCTGTTCCAGCGCACCGATTAACTGACTCGCTTTTTCTCCGTCGCTTAATTCGGGATATTTAAAAATATTGGTTGCTCCGCTGGTATAAATCTGAAGATCCTCATCATCGGCTCTGATGGCTGCTGCCACCTCCGATAAAACC
The DNA here is from genome assembly GCA_015057715.1 of Paenibacillaceae bacterium. Lineage (GTDB taxonomy): Bacteria > Bacillota > Clostridia > Lachnospirales > Lachnospiraceae > Lacrimispora. The sequence continues at coordinate 24,283 of SVDS01000049.1, read as the reverse complement.
CGGTCCACTACTTCACTGTGGGGACCTGCCTGGGTCTTTAACCTGCTGATCACTTCTAAATTGATTTCTTCTATAGAAAGCCCGTTTAAAGCATTATTTAAAAGAATGTTAAGATTCAATATTCCTTCGTCGCTCAGTTCTGAACGAATGGGGATTATGGTGTTCTTTATAATATTGCCTTCCACCACGATTACCACAAGCAGTTTTCCCTCATCTACCTTGGACAGCTGGATAAACTTTAACTTGTTATGATGGTACTGGGGCGCACTGATCATGGCTGCATAGTTGGTATTCTGGGCCAGCAGCTTTGCTACCTGCTTTAACATGGATTCTACCCGGTCCACACGCTTTATCATTAATTCTTTAATCTCAGTAAACTCATCTTCCTTTTCCTGAAGAATGGTATTCACATAAAAGCGGTATCCCTTATCGGAAGGAATCCTTCCTGCAGAAGTATGGGGCTGCATAATATAACCCATCTCTTCCAGATCAGACATCTCATTCCGGATGGTGGCGGAGCTTAAATTCAAGTCCGTATATTTTGATATCGTACGGGATCCAACCGGTTCACCTGTTTCCAGATAAGTTTTGATAATCGCTTTTAATATAATGATCTTCCGTCCATCCAGTTGATCCTTATCATCCAAACTGCCACGCTCCTTTCAGAGGTATTTGTTAGCACTCGACGTTTAGGAGTGCTAACATCTTCTTTTCATAATATATTCTTTTTTTCTACATTTGTCAATACATTCCTGAAAAATTTTAAATGAAGTTTTTGTGACCTGCATGTACATTTTATCTCAATTTTCTATCAAATATTACAAAGCCTATGACATTTTTTTCTTGACATTTAACACTTTTGTAATATAATGGTAATTGATACACCATAACAACACGATTGCGAGGTAAATCATGATTAGTTTTTCAAGACGAATTCGGATCACCGGATTTTTGACACTCCTTTGTATTCTGCTGTTATCCACTACTGCAATGGCTGCCCAGACAGCTGATAGCCAGAGTACAGCAAGCCAACAGTCAGGGAGTGTAGATACGGATAAGCAAATGAAAAAGAACAGTACCGAAACGGTTGCTACTGCAAGTGACGCTACGATGAGCGATGAGGTAGGACCGGGCATAGAAAAGAAAGAACTGCCAGAAGAAAAAGCACCCACAGGTCCGGTTTTTGAAAGAGGAGCATCTCTGGGAATATTCTCTGCAACAGCCTACTGCCCCAGCAGCTCAGGAAGACAGCAGAAGACTTACTCCGGAACCATCCCTCAGCCGATGCACACATTATCTGCAGATCTTACTGTACTGCCACTTGGATCAAAGGTCATGATTGATGGCGTTGTCTATACGGTGGAAGATACCGGAAGCGGTATCAGAGGAAACAAAGTGGATATCTATTTCGGAAGCCGGGGAGAAGCTCTTGCTTTTGGAAGACAGTCAAAAGAGATATTTGCTGTAATAGAAAGATAATGGATCATTGTCCATATATGCTGCCGGAAAGCGGAATTCTCCCTTTCCGGCAGCTTTTTTTATGCAGAAAATTCCGTTGCCGGATACAGAATGCTATAAAAACTTGACAAAAATGGAAAAAAGTGTAAAATAATTACTTGTACCTCATTTATTACAAATCTGTTACATATATTTATATTATATTAATTTATATGTACTTTTTGTAAAAAAGAAAGGAAGTAATTATTACATGAATAAAACAAAGAAATTACAATGGTTCCTCGGAACATTACTAATGATAGCATTTTATACGATATCACCCGCTTATGTCCTTGCAGGGCAGACTCCGGGGATTATAGACGGTGCAGATGAAACCAGCATCCGGGGATGGGCCTGGAACAGCTCAGATCCCTCTTCCTCCCAGGAGGTTAAGGTCATCATTACCAATCAGGCAACCGGAAGTGTTGTAGGTGAGCTGACTGCTTCTGCCACGAAATACAGGGAGGATCTGGCTGACCAGGGCACCGGCACTGGAAATTACGGATTTGAAATAACCGCTCCCTGGAATAGTTATGGAGATGGCTCTTATCTTGTGGAAGCCTATGCCGGCGGACAGAAGCTTTCCGGATCCAGGGTATATGGTGTTGGTTCCTTTGCTTCTTCTAACGGGCTTCGTTCTCTTGGAATGTTTCGGACCACCGCTTACTGCCCATGCAGAGGCTGCTCAGGCAGATGGGGAGGAAGAACCAGTACGGGTACGGTGGCTACCGCAGGCCATACTATTTCCGTTGATCCAAGAGTAATTCCTTATGGAAGCCGTCTTATGATCGGCGGAGTGATTTATACGGCGGAGGATTGCGGCAGTGGTGTAAGAGGGAATCATATTGATATCTTTTTTAATACACATGGAGAGACCCGGGCTTATGGCACCAGGAGTATGGAAGTTTTTCTGGTTCAGTGATGAAGCTTTATAATAGAATAAGGGGTCTGCAAAGAAAGTAATTGTTCTCTCTTTGCAGACCCCTTATGTTATAATAAAAACTCACTCATAACGTAATTACTGATATCAATTCCCCGTTCTGTAAGCCGGTAAAATCCTTCCTTTAATTCCATCAGACCTTCCTGCTCCAGTTTATCAAGGATTGGTCCATAAACATGGCGTATATTCTGGCCGAAACTGCTGACAAAACCATGAGCAGACACTCCTTCTATCAGGCGGAGACCTAAAAACATATACTCCTCTATCTTTTCTTCCATGGAGAGGTGTTCAAACTCCTGTCTAAAAAGCTTGTCAAACTCTTCCTTCCTTTCAAAACTGCCCTTGATATAATCCTGATAACTGGCTGTGTTATGAAAACGGCATCCTTCTATATAGGAAGAAGATCCAAGCCCCAGACCTAAATATTCGACTCCTGTCCAGTAGCCGATGTTATGTCTGCATTCATATCCCTTTCTGGAATAGTTGGAAATCTCGTACCGCTCATATCCCTGTTCTTTTAAGTACTCTCTGGTCAGATAATACATCTCTCTCTCCATGTCTTCGTCAGGAAGCTCAGGAAGAGACATCAGACGCCTTCGTTCCTCTTTTGTCATAGAATCATTATCCATCTCCACATGATCTCCATAACGGTCATAGAACGGGGTTCCTTCCTCAACGATGAGGCTGTAGGCCGAAATATGTTCAGGCTTTAACATGGTAACCTTTTTTAATGTATTCTTCCAGGATTCCACTGTCTGACCGGGGATGGCTGAGATTAAGTCCACATTTACGTTATCAAATCCCGCCATGCGCACTCTCTGATAGCTTTTTAAAAACTCATCGTAGGTGTGTATCCTGCCAAGATAGCCCAGTTCTTTATCGTCAGCTGACTGAAGTCCCATACTGATCCTGTTTACTCCGGCACGTTTGTACTGAATGAGTGCCTCTGAGGTAACAGTTCCCGGATTGGCTTCCAGGGTAATCTCCGCCTCCGGATGAATGTCAAACTGACTGTTTAATGCGTCAAGAATGGCAGTCATCTGATTTGTTTCCAGAATAGAAGGCGTCCCTCCCCCGATAAATATACTGATGACCTGATATTCTCTGGTATATGCACTCTGGTATTTTATCTCTTCCAGCAGCTGTTCTGTATATTCCTGCTGCATCCGTTTATTTCCGGGAAATGATAAGAAATCACAGTAAGCGCATTTACGTGCACAAAACGGGATGTGCACGTAAATCTCCATATTTTTTTTATTCATCATCTAATTTCAGTACGCTCATAAATGCCTTCTGCGGTATCTCAACGTTACCGACCTGGCGCATACGTTTTTTACCTTCTTTCTGCTTTTCAAGAAGTTTCTTCTTACGTGAAATATCACCGCCGTAGCATTTGGCAAGTACATCTTTTCTCATGGCTTTTACTGTCTCGCGGGCAATGATCTTGCCGCCGATGGCTGCCTGAATGGGAATTTCAAAAAGCTGTCTGGGAATCTCATCTTTCAGCTTTTCACACATTCTTCTGCCGCGTTCATAGGCGGATTCTGCATGTACAATAAAGGAAAGTGCATCCACTTCTTCTTTGTTGACTAATATATCCAACTTTACCAGTTCCGACTTTTCATAGCCTTTCAGCTCGTAATCGAAGGAAGCATAGCCTCTGGATCGGGATTTTAGTGCATCAAAGAAATCGTAAATGATTTCATTTAACGGAAGTTCATATTTTAGTAACGCTCTGGTTGCTTCCATATATTCCATTCCAAGATAAACACCACGGCGTTCCTGACAAAGCTTCATAATGGCTCCTACAAATTCTGTAGTTACCATAATTTCTGCGCTGACAATGGGCTCCTCCATGTATTCAATCTCGGTAGGATCAGGAAGATTGGAGGGGTTGGTCAGTTCCAGTTTAACCCCGTTCTTTTTGTATATATAATAAACAACACCAGGCGCTGTGGTTACAAGGTCTAAATTATATTCCCGCTCGAGACGCTCCTGAATGACTTCCAGATGAAGAAGCCCCAAAAATCCGCAGCGGAAACCAAAACCAAGGGCAAGAGATGTCTCCGGCTCAAAATATAATGAGGCATCGTTAAGCTGAAGCTTCTCCAGCGCCTCCCGCAGGTCATTGTAACGGGCTCCGTCCGAAGGATACAGACCACAGTACACCATAGATGTTACCTTTTTATAACCTGGTAGAGCGGATTTACAAGGCCTGTCCGCAAGGGTAATGGTATCTCCCACTGCCGTATCTTTCAAGTTTTTGATGCTGGCATTCAAATAACCAACCATACCTGCAGACAACTCTTCACAGGGTAAAAACTGACCTGCACCGAAATATCCGACTTCCACCACCTCTTCCACTGCACCGGAGGCCATCATGAGTACCTTATCTCCCTTTTTTACCCTTCCTTCCTTAACACGGAAGAAAACGATGACTCCTTTATAGGAATCATAAAGGGAATCAAAGATCAGGGCCTGAAGCGGAGCATCCGGATCACCGACTGGTGCCGGGATTTTCTCGACGATCGCTTCAAGCACAGCTTCTATATTAAGGCCTGTCTTGGCGGATATCCTTGGTGCATCATGAGCTTCAAGACCAATAACATCTTCAATCTCCTCAACCACCCGTTCTGGTTCCGCACTGGGAAGATCTATTTTATTTAAAACCGGAAATACATCTAAATTGTGATCCAGTGCCATATAAACGTTTGCAAGGGTTTGGGCTTCGATTCCCTGAGAGGCATCCACTACCAAAACAGCGCCGTCACAGGCTGCCAGGCTTCTTGAAACCTCATAATTAAAGTCAACATGACCCGGTGTGTCAATCATGTTAAAAATATATTCCTGTCCGTCATTTGCCTTATAAACAGTACGGACTGCCTGGGCCTTGATGGTTATTCCACGCTCCCGTTCCAGATCCATGTTATCAAGAATCTGAGCCTGCATCTCTCTGCTTGTCAGCAGTCCTGTTTTCTCGATAATTCTGTCTGCGAGAGTTGATTTTCCATGATCAATATGAGCAATAATGCAAAAATTACGTATTCTATTCTGCTGGGCAGCTGCCATAAAATATAATCCTCTTTTCTGATGTTTCTGGTGTCTTCAAATATACCATTAAAATTAACGGTTGTCCACCGGGAAAGCGTTGAGTTCCCTGAATTATATACATTTCCTGTTACTATTTTCGCTTGCAAATACAGGAATTATGTATTAGAATAATAGTAAAGAAACAACCGCCCCATTACAAGGGGTTGACCAATTAAAAGAGTTGAAATTCCACCCTCGAACTCGCCAAAGTATACAAGGGTGGTTTTTCTCTGTCCATTTTCAGGACTTTAGAGAGAAATTTGCTACTTACAATTATAAAAAATAAAGGTAAGCAATGCTAAAATGAATGTACCAAAAGCCATAAGGTCTTTAAAGTCATATTTCATTCACATCACCTCCCATCTATGTAACGATGGAAGGCCAACGCCCCTGCAGTGACACGATTGTTTCATGTTCTTATGGTAACATATCCCAATTTAACATGCAATTGATTTTCCTTTCTGCAGATTACATTTTCAGAGAAGACTCAAAGCTGGATAAGCCTGATAACATAACAGGCTTCCAGCTTTTTTATTTGCTACTATGTTGTTTGTTAATTTCCTTTTAAGACCATATCCAAAACCTCTGAAAGGGGTTCCATTGCATTTAATGCTTCCTGGTAGGAATTGGTCTGGGCGCCGACTTCAATCAAAGCGGATCTGGCTCTTAAATGCTGGTTATAGCGAAGCCCTTTTATGTAAATCTTGCGGGTGAGCCCTGGGAAATAGGCTGCGCTGTCCAGCTGCATCTGAAAGCTGAAAGCAAGATTCTTCTCTCTGTATGGGTTGGGAAGATATTCAATGGGACCTTCCGGTGTCTGGCTGACTCCGTTAAAGAACATGACAGGAGCTGTCATTTTCCCATTGACCTTATTTACCATATGCAGATCACTGCTTACTCCATCCCGGTGCACATCCAGAATCACTTCAATAGACGGATTATCCTGAAGAATTCTGGTAATGCCGTCGAGGGCGTATGTATATGCTTTGTTTCTGTCCAGCTTTCCATTTTGCAAGTCGTAAACAGAGGTATCGTGAATGACATTGTAACCCTTTGCTGTTAACAGCTGGGTTAAATAATTTCCGATTCCCACTACTGTTGCTTCCTTATTACCAGACGCAAAGTCAGTATATTCTTCCTGGGAATGGGTGTGGTAAATTAAAATCTGTGGTTTGTCATTTCCTCCTTCCAAAGTAAATTTCTCTGAAAGAAATTGATCGGCTTTCATTAAATCCCGTCCAGCCGTGGTAGAGGTATGAACACTGTAAAAATGCTTCATCATGTAATCATAGTCTGCCAGCTGCTCCTTCCGGTAGGTGGTTCCCACAATGGGCCATATACTGCTTGATGCGCAGGTCATTGCAGCATTCTTTTCCCCACTGACAGGTACGGGCTGTTGGGGCTCTTTGGCCACTTCTTGTTTTGGGGGTTCTGCGGCCGCCTGACTTTCTGGTGTCTCCTGGGAAACCTTGGGTGCACCGGCATTTACACTTCCGTCTTCCCCGCTCTCTTCTCCTCCATCATATAGAAGAAAGCTGTGTTCCTCGTAAAATTTTCCACTTTCTAAATAACTCCTGTAGGCAGGATCATCTTCTCCGTAATAATCTGCTGTTGTTCCATTTTTATTTGTATACCGGGATAAGGGGGAATGGCTGAAGAAAAAACCACAAAACAGGCTTCCAAGTGATTTTTCCTTATACAGGTTCTTCCCGCCTTCCCCTTCCTGCTCCCATACAGAAGCAGGATACTGGTAACGCCAGATTATTGAGGCGCTTTCAGAAACACCCTCTCCAATCCAGTTTTGAATATCTTTTAGATCCAGCCTGCCTGCTGCCTGGGAAGCTTCTTTAAGACTCAAAAAAACGGCCAGAATCAGGCTAACTGTAATCATTAATTTTTTAATTATCCGGTTCAATCTTTCACTGCTCTGTTTCATAGCCGCCTTCCTGCATTCTTGATTATAATATACTATGCAGAAAGGTGGCTGTTTACTACGAAACTTCCTGTCCCAAAAAGGTCATGTGGATCCCCTCGGATATGGTAAAGCTTAATTCTTTCACAGTTTCGTCAATATCCGGAGGGGTTACATAAAGCGGTCCGAATTCCGGTTCTAAAAGTTCCCGTATCAGATCATACTGTTCGTCAGAATTAAGATTTTCCATAAAATCTCCCATCCCTTTGGTTTCCATATTTTCTGACAGTGCCCGGATTAAGGTTGTCACTGTATCATGAACGATTGCAGCAGCCCCTACAACAGTCGGTACGCCGATTGCCATGACCGGTACCCCTAAACTTTCTTTTGTTAAGCTGTTACGGTGATTCCCCACTCCGGAACCTGGGTGGATTCCGGTATCTGTAAGTTGTATGGTTGTCCCAAGACGTTTTACGCTTCTTGCAGCCAGAGCATCAATTGCAATAATGAGATCGGGTTTTGTTTCTTTAATAATACCTTTTAAAATCTCGGCTGTCTCCATTCCGGTCTGAGCCATAACGCCTGGTGCAATCCCACTAATCACAGGCATGGGTTTTCCACGCCAGAAGTCGTCTCCATACTGAACCTTTAAATGTCTGGTAACCTGAAGATTATTAAGAACTCTCGGTCCCAGGGAATCGGGTGTCACAGAAGAGTTACCAAGTCCTGCCACCAATACATGAAAATTGGGTTTTGTATAATCTTTTCCTTCCAGCAGCTTGGAAATCTGGATTGAGAGTTCCTTAGACACCTCTCTGTGATAATCCTCATCTTTTAAAGACAGCTGGTCTGCCTCCAGGGTAATATAGGTTCCAATGGGTTTTCCCATGGCTTTTGACCCTTTTTCATCAAGAATTTTTACCTCTGTCATTTTAATCCGGCTGTCAGCCCGATGCCATTCCCTTAATGATACTCCTGATATTTCTCCGCCGTCACCAGGAAAACTTTCTTTTTCTTCAACTGCAAGGTCTGTACGTACTTCAAATGTGTTTTCCATTTCTTCCTCCTTTCCAGCATTTCTAAGGTATTTTCTGCAAAAAAGCAGGAATTATGTATTGACATATGTACTGAAATTAGCTAAAATATAAAAGTATGTTTACATTGAACTGTCCGTGTCCAGACTTTGATGCAAAACAAAGAATAAATCATATTACATTTTATTGGAGGTGTACAGATTGGCTAACATTAAATCTGCAAAGAAAAGAATCTTAGTTAACGAAACTAAGGCTGCTAGAAACAAAGCGATCAGATCCAAAGTGAAAACATCCATTAAGAAAGTGGAATCTGCTATTACTGCCGGTGACAAGGCTGCTGCCCAGGCATTATTAGTAAGTGCTATTACAGAGATCGACAAAGCTGCTACTAAAGGCGTATATCATAAGAATAACGCTTCCAGAAAAGTATCCAGAATCTCTAAAGCTGTTAACGCAATGGCTTAATTCATAAACGATATTTATCCCGTTCAGACTAACCCCCTGAATGGGATTTTTTGGTTTGGCGGGATCTCATTTTACCGGATCCCGCCAGGTTTTTATTGAATCTGAAGTGCGCCGTTCTGATCTGACTTTAAGTGAAGTTCACCCTCATACATACTGCCGTCAGCTGTCAGGCGGTAAAGTTCATTTTTCCAGATTACCCACTGCTCTTTTGCCATTTTCCCGGCACTGTCTAAATAATACCACTTTCCGTCACTTCCGGTTTTCCAGGTATCTTTCACCATATAGCCGGCTTCATCAAACCAGTACCAGGTATCTCCATCCTGATACCAGTCATTTTTCACATAATCTCCTGTATTCCCTAAATAAAATCTCCATCCGTTCTCATCTTCCACCCAGCCGGATTTTACTTCTGCTGCGGATAAAAGGGAATCTTTAAAATCTTCCCAGGTGTGAATAGTGTTATTGTATACATAAGGATTGGGGCAGATTTTACCGGTCACATCGTAATGACGGATTACGTGATCTTCTCTGATTCCATATTGCTCCATCAGATTTTTGGTCAGTTTTTTGGCCGAAGCCACGGTTGCGTCTTCAAAATACCAGTCTCTGCTTGTGTCGGACTGGCTGCCTTTGTTTCTGACACACAGCTCAATACCAATGCTGTTGCTGTTGCGGCATTCTGGATGGATATAGGTTTTGGCTCCGCAATGCCATGCGATATTTTTGTCTTCAACGGACTGCCAGATTTCTCCGGAAAAGCCTACAAAGTAGTGGGCGCTGGCGCCTACGTACTGGGAAGCGTAGTATTTGCAGTTTGCTTCTGCGCCTCCCAGCGCTCCTACGTAATGAATGACGATATATTTAATACGGCTTAACTCACCGTTACTGTAGTTGTATGGGGTTAGAAGTTTGTTTATTTCCACTTAAATCCCCTCCCTTCTTCCCGAGAATCCCATGTCATCTGCATCAAAGGATTCCCGGAAACGTTCGATTTCTGTATAATCGGAATCTTTTAAATTTTCCTGTATTCCAAGTAGTTCGATGTTGTTCATGTCTTTGGTTGATTCGCTTTTTACCATAGATATCACCTTGTCCCTTTCTATTTATCATATGAAGAAAGGTGGGGAAATGTCACGGGGCGGTGTACTTGGTAAATTTTTAGGTGCGGTCAGGAAGTTCGTCGGTGTACTGTGAGAGGAACTTCTTTATGGCTTCCCATATGTGTTTTACGGGTAGACCGCATAATGTCATGTTTTTTAAAATGCTGACCAGTTCGTATGCTATGTATAGAAGGCCGAAGAACTCGGCTACACCTATGGAGTTAACTGGCAGATAAGACCGGATTGCTTCCGGGATAAAACCAATTAGGTTTAGATGTACGATTTGGTCAAGTACAAGGAGGAACGCCAGAGAGGCGACCATGGAGATTTTACGGATGGCTCCGTCTATTCCAAAACAGCTGTTAAATTTATGCTCCTTTATTGCTCTGATGCAGCCGAAGCAGGTGTCCATTACTACTGCTAAGATGACCAGTTTAATTATTGGGCTTCCCAACGCTAAGGCAATTAATTCTAAGATTTTATCCATTGTCATTAACCTCACTATCTTTTCTTATATAATTTTGGTCTACTAGATTGATTTTTGTATTTTCTAACCTTATATTTTCTTCATAATAGACCATAACCTTATAGATATTTTTACTCATTAACTATATACCTCCTTTGATATCAAATAGCAGTCCCTCTCCGCATATTTGGAAGAAGTATTTTTTAGATGTAAATTCTTTCAGTACTATTTTTTCATAATCTCCATTAAAATAAACTTCATACTTCAATCTAACTTAACCATATTCTATATATATAATCATTGTGTTCTGATACTTCACAATCAAAACCTACCATAATATATCTACTTGCAGGTATTTCTCCAAAAGTCATTGTATATACGTTCTTATCACCTGCTAAATAAGTACTATTAAGTCTCCAACTAAACTCTCTACCAGAGCTATCTTGATTACTAGGTTTATTAATCCAACCAGACATCATTATACTACACCTGCTAAGTGAACTTTTTGCCTCGAAATTTAATTTTGTAAATCCAGCTAAATTAATTGGGTTATTAGATACAATACATCCATTATTACCATATAGACGTATTTGACCTGTTTCATAATAGAGGGCACTAGGATAAGGGTAACCATGTCCACCACCAATAGTATAACCTAACGCAGTAAACCCTGATGCCGATCCAAGGGTTCCGTTATTATATAAATATCCAGTTCCTGGAACCCAACCTTCAAAGGTTCCCACAACTCCTCCTATATTTACCCCCTTCTTAATGTTCGCCGCTGATAAATTAGATACACCATTTACTGTAATATTTCCAGTCATAAACTTTCCAGAACAAGAAATAGTATGTTGTGAGGTTGTTGGATTAATTGTTTGACCAGCTAAGGAAGCTATATTTCCTGTAAGCATACTACCATTCACCCATGCCGTGTATCCACTTAAAATCTTTGCCGAAGATGCAGTAGCAGAAGTCTGACTCAATAAACTGTTAGCAGTGACTTTTCCCGATCCGTTATGATAACCTGTAGGAATGATGTAACTTTCACCAGTATTTAGCGTTTGGCTCACGGCGCCATGATTAACCATGCTTCCGGTTCTTTTGTTTTTAGGGTTTATATTATAGTAGCTCTTACCGCTTAGAACTTGACTATCTGCTGCATCTCCTGTAAGTTCCAAGGTTCCGCTCACTACTTCATCATCAGAATCGCCTGTAATAGCCGTGTACCCTTTTAACACTTCAGTTCTAGTGGCGGTACACTCATCAGATCCGGCTCCAACGCCTCCGAACGCTGTAATACTCACTTTACCCATTTGCACTCACCCCTCTCAGATATATGTTAAAATCTTCCGTAGGCTTCTTTACTCCGCAATAGAACGTCACATATCCATCTTCTGTCTCCCCGTAAGTTACCATTCCAGTCATTTTTTTTTGAAGCTTTACAGCTGCAGCATCCAGATTTTTAGGTGTACAAGGGCTTAATACCGGATTGTCAGTTGCTTTCACCCCGGCCACCGCTACTCTTTGGCTATAAGGAGCCGTATCGCTCCAGCCAGAAGCTGGGATACTTACCTCTATTAACTGTTCATGCTGTTCCTGAACCATCTTATTATAAAAAGTATTATTAAAAAGCTGTTCAATTTCAACCGCCATCTCCTGGCCATCCGCCAGCGTATCCCTGTCCCATTTACGAATTTCTGCTGTATATTCCGGCGGATTCTTTACATCACAAAATGCCATAGTAAACCTCCTTAAAAAATTTCATCCATATCATAGATCTGAGGAATATCTGCATCTTTCCCTTTTCGCATAAAGGTTCGGTATGCAATTAAATCTCCTTCTGCATCAAACAATCCCATTTCTGATATCTCACTTCCGGTCAGTTCTCCTTTGTTAAGAGCAGCCGTATAGCGGCAGATTGTTTCCGTCTCATCGGTATAAACATGAGTTTCGATTTCCTTCTTCATCAATTCGTTGTAGAGACCGATTTCATTTCCGGAAGCTGTTTTGGGCTTTCCATTCTCTTCTACTCCTCCATCGCCCCAGGCCATATGAGTAATAATTGGAAGTGTCATATCTCCAGCATGTGCTTTACAGAATTTTTTCCTTCCAGTTAGTGTGATAACTCCATTTGTTATATCTGCCATATTTATCATCCTTTCTATAGAACGGTTAGTCCTCCGTTTAATGATCTGGAATTATCAAGACTCCATTCTGAAGATAATTCATTTAATGTAGTAACCCTGATATTCCCTGTTTTTATTTCACTTTTAACTTCACTTTTTATTCTCAGTGCATTTTTTTCCTCAGATTTTACTTTAAAAAACCCAATCAGACGAAAACGTTCATCTCTGGATTGATCTACTGATACCGTATCCATAAACCTCATCCTGCCGTCTGATAATATATCCTTTGGAATTCTAATTTGAAATTTTTGTACAACGGGATAGAAATCAATTCTTTCATCACTATCATATCCACTCAGTTTCTTATCAAATAGTTTCCAAAACCCATCCAGACTCAAATAAGGTGTATTTACCCGAGGATAAAAGCGGTTGCGAAACCGAATTACATTGTCATAACTAATTTCACATGTAACAATAGAATTTATTATAAATTCTACATACTCAAGCCATGATCTGGCATTTTTATATAACTCTATCTGCCTCTTTATCTCTGATCCATATCCAGGCAGAATTTCGTGTTCCCCTACCTGCACCATTGCTTTGAAATGAAAAGGGGCTCCATCATACTGATACCATTCCTTAATTTCTCCCCCATCAAGCACTGCACTTAAAAATTCCTTGAGCACACCAGGAGTTCCCGATCTCATATACCAGGCGGTTGTCTGTACAATCAGCTCCTCTTTTAAAGACCTTGGCATAGTCTGTTCATAATACTGAGTATTAAGTTCCAATGCCAGAAGATCTAAAACAGCCTCCGGTACTTTTTTAATTTCTCCATATAAATGGCTTGCCTGAGAATACTCCTGTAATTTTTTCATCGCCTGGCTCACAGCATAACTGACCGCTTTCGTTTCAGGGGCAATCAGGTTATACGGCATAATGTCATTGATCTCACCATGATAAAAATCAATCATCCCGTCTTCCCCCATAAGTTAGTGTGATATGATCTGGTACTGCCAGTGCGGAATCAGGTACTTCTGTAAATATTGGCTTTACAATATCAGCCATTTTTACTCCTGTACCCATAATGTAATATAGAAGCTGAGCCGGATTAATATCTCTCCCTACCTTTTTCTGCCACGTTATGTAATTATTGCAGGCAGTTGAAACCGCTTCCTTCATGGTTTCTTCCCTGTCTCTGTCTTCATTGCGGATATAATAGATCAACTCAATATCATATTTTACTTCCTCAGGTTTCTTCACAACTACATGATCTGTTAAGGGTCTGATATTGCTATCTGATAAATAAGTTTCCAGATTATTTAAAAAAACATCGTCAGGAATCGTACCATCTGCCATGGTAACATAAATATCCACCTCTCCCGGAGAATCTGAAGTAATACGGCATTCTCCGATTGCTGGACTGAATGTTTTAACCCAATACTCGTATGCGCGCTCCGGACCAGCAGTGGAATAGCTGACTGGAGATAAATAAATTCTCTCTGCAAGTTCTTCATCATTTTCCCTGTCTGCACCTCCACTGGTCGTCACAATATTTGAAACTTTCATTGTATAAGGAAGCAAATCCGTTAACAATTTAATCTCTCCGGGCAGATAGCCGTTTCCTATAGTCCCGCTTTGTTCACACTCTGCTGGTATATCAGTGTATAGCTGCCCTGATTTTATTTCGCTTTTCTTTGTTGTTATAAAATATAAATCAGGCCCTTTTACTCTGGTTCCTTTTGGTATGACTACAGCCCGTTCAACTTTATCCGCCAATGTAAACCGTATCATCGTAAGCGCGGGAGCCGCTTCATTTCTTTTTACTTTTTTAAATGCTGCCAGATTGTCCAGAAACTCACCTGTACTGTATTTCAGCAATCCCATTTTTCCTGCCTTGTCTTCATATTGATACCCCTGATAAATTGCAACTGCACAGGAATACAGAATCAGACGATATGGATCGGCTAGTCCCAATGAAATATCTTCTCCGGTCAATTCTCTAAACTTCTCTTCATAATCATGGACCAATCTTTCCTGTAAGTCGGAGAAACTTGTATTTTCAATAAAGCTAACCTCTGGATAATCAGAAAATCTGTTTTCCATTACATTTCCTCCTTTCCTGCAAAATATATGTGCGGAATAATAGTCCCCTCTTTATTCTCAAATGTGATATCTTTTATAGATATTCTTGGTTCATATTTTTCCACCTTACTGGTCACCTCCAGAAAAAACAGGCTTTCTGCCGCTTCCGGAACCTCATCGAGACAATCCCATGAGATTCCAAAATCTCTATCAGCCGGCTGAGTTCCAGCTCTTGTTCCCAGCAGAGCTTTTAAGTTTCTCTTTAATTCATCTTCCAGCCTGCCGGACAAACCAGATATTGATAATTCGTAATTTACCATTTTACTTACCTCACAAATATTCCTGTAAATTCAACGAAACGCTGGCCCGATACAATTCTCCGCCTCTTAATACGACTTCCCAGGCTTCCGAACTTTTAGTAATAACCCAATTGTTTTTTCCGACCTTTTTTTTGCCGATTACAAGAGTATTTACTTCCCCTGTCTCAACCATTCGTTCCAGTACTCCCAAAAGATATCTTGGCTTCACACCCAAAGACGCATCTAATGTTATATCAAAACTTATGGTCTGCAGGTCAGGGCCGTTGAATTCACTAAGAGGCTTCTGTCCAATCCGTTCCATAGTACTCCATGACGCAGATACTTCTCTCTTTAAATTCTGAAAAGTAAATACCCGGCTGTCATTGACTCGAAAACGCAGACTTCCTAATATACCAATCATTGCGACAGACTCCTTTCCAATCTTTCCAGTCTGGCTTTCATATCCAGAATTTCAGTAAGACTAATTGCTCCCTTTTCTCCTTCCAGACTGATTTCCTGGGAATGCAATGTAAATGTTCCATTTTGAAGAGATTCATAACTGTTACTGTCAATCTCTTTTTTATAGTCCATTTTCCCGGGAGCCTTGCGTACTTCATTCCAGAATCCACCTAATACAACGCCTGAACTGGTATCATTAGAAAGATGAAGAACAATTACCTGATCATTTACTCTCGGAGGTTTGTACTCTCCCAGGAAATAAAACATTCCCAGCTCTGAAGTCGTACTGTCTCTATCCGGATAATAAACTCTGACCATTCCATTTTCCTGATTTACAGAAGAAATTCTCCCGACTCTGACTACATCATTCATATTTTCTCCTTTCATGGTATGATAAGAGACATACCAGGGTAGATAAAGTAACCGTTCCCCGAGTCCTTCTTCCCCCTCTTTACTGCTTCCGCTTCAATAAGATCTCTGTTTTTCTGATAAAGATCCTGACATTTACTCCCGCTTCCATAAAAATGCTTTGCAATACTCCATAAGCTGTCTCCTTTGACAACTGTGTAATTTCCATTAACAGTGTTGCCTTTTGTTTGGGTTGTTTCATTTTTAGATTCCACTTCTGAATTTTCACTGTCTCTTGATATACAGCTGAGACTTACCTGCATGTCGTATGATTTACCAGATAAACTGTGAGATACCTTTTCAACAAAATATTTCCCGTCCAGATTACCAAATCCGGATAATTTAACATTGCAGGTTGCATATAAAGACATTTTGGGTGGAATCGTCAGCTTCATGGTTCTTTCTTTACGATTGGCATTTCTTAAAACGCTCTCTCCAATCCGTCTGGCATCTTCTTCACTGTCTGCTTTTTGATTGGTTTTATAAAGCCGTTCTTCTGTGCCAACCAGTATTTCAACCGTCTTCTCATTATTTGGATTTGCATAACTTACCTTGGCTCCGGTATAAGTACCCTGTATCGTGCTGTTGTATGTCCATTTTGATACCATATCCGGCACAATGGTAAGTACAGGGGATTTCTCAAAATACTGTTTTAGATCCCATATAACCAGCCGGTTGGAATATACCTTAATACCCAGACCGTATTTTTCACATAGGTTTTTTAAAAATTCACTGTCTGGCTGCTTGTCCTGTTCCGTTTTTGAAACAGCTATATCTTCACTGACTTCAAAAATCAGGTCTAACCCATATTTAGTAGCAATTTCATTGGCAATCAGACGAACCGTTGCATTTTCCCATGTCTTTGTGTTTTCTGATTCTTTAAATGAAGTGTCCACAGGAGCAGAGACTCCATTGATTGTGCAGGAAAAGGGAGGACAGGAGAAAGAGTAATCATCTACTAAAAAAGCTCCACAGATTACTGTCATCTTTTCTCCTTCATAGTTCCAATTATCAAGAATAATGGAAGGAGATATTTTATCACCCTTTTCCGGAAGCCAGGTTCGGCTCCATTTTAAATCACGGTCGCTTAAGGATATGGATATGGTGTCTGATTCATCCACTGAATCCTCATAAGAAAAGCTTTCTATGTAAGGAGATAAATTGTTCCATATATCAATTCCATTGTAAACAACGCTTAAATACTTTCTTCTTGGATTTCCCGTATGTCACCCCTCCTGTCGCATTTATTTGCTTTTAATTCTCCATTCCGGGACGCCATTCACTCTGCCTGCCGGTAGTACCGGTGTCTTTAAGGAGACTCCTGCCGGAAATACAAAATAGTTTAAACAGTTAAAATTATTACTCATCAGATAATCAAGATATTTTTCTTCGCCGTATACTTTTTTAGCTGCCAAATCCCAGGTATCACCCTGTTCTGTTACATACTGTTCTGTCATTTTTACCTCCTAAAACGCTACCCGGACTCTCTCTCTTTGAAGTTGTGAAGCCCATTCTTTAAATTGCTCATACGTCATTTGAACCGCACCTTGTGTTTCTTCTCTGGAAGCATTTTTCCCATTAATATAGATCGTTGGACTGAACACGGGAGCAAATGAGTTACCACCATTCATATCACTTGAATTGAATGAAGTCATACTCTCATAGATTTTTCCATAGTTATTTTCTTCATAGGCACCAATCAGCCGGCCTGTTTCCTGCCAAAGCATCCTTGATCGCTTTGAATTATTTATAGGAATTGCCATTTCTGGATATTCTTCCGCAAACCAGGATATTGTGGGGTGACTTATTAATCCGCCTTTTGCATATCGTTTTACATTTGGTGCTACCTCCGCTTCAGTCTTATTTAGAGGTGGTAATTCATATCCTTGCTTTCCTTTAAATGCAATAAGTTGAGGTTCATCATTAGGATAATTAAATAAACATCGTACATTACCTTTAACCACTATATCAGCTGTTTTATCGTTTGCTGTAGTCTCCGCCAAATCATATAACCTTTCTACGGCGTTTGTTACTACAGGCCCCCCATTATCAAGATATAATGCTATTTCTTCAGGTATTTCTGTGCCCGCATTCCTGGCTTTTTCTATTGCTGCCATATAATCTGAATTACCCGCTGCATTTATTCCAATCATTTGCCATAATGCATGTTTATCACCAGCTGCTGCTCCAATAAATGATGCATCGGACAACTTTTTAGCAATGGACTCAGGTACTATCTCTCCACGTTCAAGATAACCATTAAATTCGGATTGTAGCTGGGCATAATCTGATTTCATAGCTTTCCAATTACTTTGAAGACTATCCATTTTATCATCATCAATTTTATCAAATCCCATTTTTTTCCATAAATCATTTGGTAAAAATGCGGTTTGATTGGGAGCATGTATGATATTGGACATTGCATTATCTAAACCAGATTTGACCTCAGGTATAATTTCTGTAAATACATCCTGATATGCATCTGCAATCGTATTTACAGAGAAAGAAACTCCATTCGCCTGATACTCCATTTCTTGATTATGATACTGTTCCTGTATTATTTTCTTTCTGTCATCATACTCCTGAACGGATATATCACCGCGCTTCAATTGAAGTTCCAGATCTCCCAGACTGAGGTCCATAACCTGCATCAGTTGCTCACGTTCTTCGGCGAGGGTATCCTTTATTTCTTGCTGCAGATTATTAAATGTATCAGGATCTAAATCTTTACCAGAGTACTGCATCATAATTCTCTGCATTTTTCCCTCAAATCTAGATTTTATGACCTGATTTGTTACATTAGTTAACTCTGATTGAAGGGAACGTATCATCTCAGCTTCCTTGGAATCAATCACGCCGTCAACTATAGCATCTTTGTAAACTTCCCCTAATTTTTTCCCTATATCATTCACTTCAGAACCAATTGACTGGTAAGTTGCATTAAAGCTGTCAATTAATTGATTCCCAATACTACTATCCGAACCAAATAAAGCCTGGATATTTAGATTTGCAGAATACTGTGTTTGCTCAACAATATCCAGTGCACCTTTTACCAATCCATCAACCGAAGAGGCAAATGTATCCTTATCACTTTCATCCAGCTCAAATCCCATGCCGACTTTCCATATCAACTTATCCAAATTATCATTGTTGTTTTTAAAGTTTTTAGAAAGATCTTTTACTTTATCCAACTCTCCAAATGCTTTAGATAAGTTATTTAAATTGCCATTATCAACAATTTTTTTAGCAGTTGTATCAAGCTCTTCTACCGAAAGTTTTATAGATCCAAACCGTTGTTCCAAATCCTGTCGCGCCAATTTATCATTGTGCGCCTTTACTGCCATAAAAACTCCGGTGATTGCCCCCGCCGCCAAACCAAATGCAGCCAAAGGCCAGGCAGTTATAAGCGACGATAAGTTTCCTAATAAACTTATACCTATATTTACTGCTTTAAATGTTGCAAAAGCAGCTGTAATTCCAGTAATACCCCCTTTTATTGCCTCCGGATGATTTAAAAACCATTCCCCAACTACCTTTACTGGTCCAAAAGTTTTCACAAGACCATCTGCAAATTCAGACATGAATCTTTTTGCTGTTGGAATGTTAATCTCCAAAGTCTCGCCAAAACTCTGAAGCCATTTGGTTGCCCCCTGAACAATCATTCTTAAATCGCCAGAAATATTGCTGTAAACATCAAGACCTATTCCATCGTATACGCTACTAAAGAGGGATACATCACCTGCCAGATTATCCATCCGTACATCAGAAAGCTTTTGGGCAGCTCCCTCACTATTTTCCATGGCATCTTTCAGCCTGATAAATTCCTCATCAGAACCTTCCATCATGGCGAGAAAACCAGCCATGCCGTCTTTACCAGCCAGCCCTGATGCATATTCCTCTTTCTGAGCATCGGATAGACCCGAAAATCCCGATTTTAAATCTGAAAGCATTGTACCAAGCGGTTTCATCTCTCCTGAGCTGTCTTTTAATGATACAGATAACTTATCCATATAGTTCTGTACCAACTTGGTAGGTTCAGATAGATGAGTCAGCAAACTTTTCAAAGATTCGCCTGCTGCCTCACCCTGAATTCCTGCGTCAGACATTAGTCCAACCGCCATTGCCGTATCTTCAATGCTGTAACCAAATGCAGATGCTGCCGGTGCTGCTCCTTGAAGTGCCTTTCCCATCATATCCAGACTGGTGTTTGTGTTTATAGAAGCTTGAGCCAGAACATCAATCATCCGCGCCGAATCATTGGCCTGAAGTCCAAACGCCCCCATGGTGTCAGTAACAGTTCCAGAAACACTTCCTAAATCTTCTCCAAAGGCTGCCGCAAGAGTCATAACTCCTGGCAGCCCTTTTAACATATCCTCTGTTTTCCATCCCAGTGTGTTACCGCAAAGGCTTTTTATCCTCTGCTTCTTACAGTTTCCTGTAAGCTCAGCATACATCTTCACCCTCGTTTTACGTTAGGTTTGATAGTGGCTAACTATCTCAGACTGTCCTTTAAGACAACCGTGCCGGAGACTCGTGGGAGTTTTTTTGCTCTCAAAAACGCTCAACTCCTATGCGTTACAAAAACCGCCTGATTCGCAGCTCTCTCGGTATTAGCATGACTGCAGTCTGTATCTCTTGCAATTTTAGCCTTCACCGATTTTCCCCAGTATGCGCTGAACCTTTCAATTCAGCCGACCCATTATTAAGCCAAAGCCATACGTTCCAATTCCTTGCCAGCATCCTTGGCAGAAAAACCTGTGGTTTCTCCCATTTTCCTGGCTGCCAGATTAAGACGCTCCATTTCATAGGAAGAAGCTTTCGTAATTGTTTCAACAGAGCTCATTTGAGTCTCAAACTCTAAGCCTGCGGTGACAGACTCCTTCAAGAAAGCTTTGGTTTTTTCAACTGCCAATGAACTTCCTTTGGCTATAGTATTAAAATATTTATCAGAGGCCTCCCCAAGTGCTTTTACTGCCTTCTCTTTTTCATCACCTGATGCAATAATTCTCACCTCACACTTCTTTCCCTGTTCTCCTCCCTGGCAGTTTCTGCCACATCCTTAATAAGTCTGGCAGCCTGGCTCAATGGAAGGGAAAAATAAAACTCCGGGCCGGCCTTCGTATACCGGCCCGCAAATATAAATGCTTTATTAATCTTACGGATATCTTCTGCGCAGCTTATCCCTCGAGGAAGAAAAAACGATACACCCGATTCTTCACTTTAACAGAATCTCCAGCCTTTAAAATATAAAAGAGTTCAATAGGAAATCCAGTCACCTTGGAAGCAATAATCTGTGCAAAAAGAAGAGTTGCTTCCTGCATGATAATACCGCTTCCTCCCATATTGGCGTAAAGATCGTAAACTGAGTTTAAATCCCTGCCTGTAAGCGATTCCATCCCAGTCAAATCAAGGCTGTCCACACGGATTCCCTGATATTCCACTGGCTCCTTTAATTTTATTTTCAGCCATTCCTGATTTGAAACCGCTTCGTTATCCTTTAAAACCTTTTTCTCTTTTTCCATTGACTTTTCTCCTTAGCACATCTCTCTTACTTCGCTTAATACATCGTTACCATTTACAACATAGATGCCGTTTAACTTGTCAATCTCCAGCACCGTTTTCCCATCCAGTACGATCTTGTAATAGCTTAAGCCAAGTGTTACACTGGAACTCATCTTTGCGCCCGATTTCATAGAGCCAGGTGCAAACTTCTTGACCACTCCACGAACGGAAATAGATACCGGTTTATACCCTACACTGCCGTCTCCTCCATCCATGCCCTGAAGTGCACCATTTAAGGTGATGTCTGCTGTCTGAGTGGGATCCATTAAAGAGAACACGTCCTTGCACAAAGACAGAAATGGTATTTCCATCTCCATATCGTCTACCAATCCAATCACAGGAACCGCCATTGTTCCGCCTACTCCTGCGCCTTCCAGGCTGTCCGTTAAATTTGTAATTTCCGGAAGCTTTACCTCTTCAGCAGTTCCAATTAATTCCTTACCACCTTTATATACCGTATATCTGTTGATTAAATGTAGTTTTAACATATTATTCTTCCTCCGCTTTCATTGCATTTTCAAAAGCTGTTACATCAAATTCTTCTACTGCCAGTATGTACTCTGCCGGCGTATAGGGAGCAAAATGAATTCTAATCTTCATATGTCCTGCCAGCACATCTTCCAGCGTATTTTCATCATTGCGGTATTCTGCGTACAGACCGGCGCACATACCGGCAGCCATTAAACTGTTGCCCCATATATTAAAGCTGTTGATAATGTCATCCACCATTCTCCGGTTCATTCCTTCATCAAGTCTTGCTCTGTAGACAGTGATAAAATAATTTGCAATGAAATCAAACATTCTGCGACAGCCAATCCAACGGTCTTTGGGATCATCGTTACCAGGATAACATCCGGTATTATTGCCAAATGATCTCCAACCGTTATCATGAAACGCGGTTACAATTCCATATCCATTTAATTCTCCTGCCTGAACCTGATCAAGATAAACCTCTTTTCCATTGGAAAGCACCGCCCCATCAATATTTAGAAGCTTATTTGATGGATAAATATAAGGAACATCGCCATTAGTAACCGTATAATAACTTATCATTGCTCCATAGACGGAAGAATAATGATAGGTTTTACCTGCTTTCGTCACCTTTGGCCATAATACGACAGAGTGCTTTTCGTCATATCCCATTTCCTTCTTAGCCATAAGGCAGTCCATATACTTACTGGCTTTTTCTGTATCTAAGTCTAACAGGCACATTGCTCTGAAAATACCGCTGATTCCTTCACATTTTGATTGAAGAGCTGCACCCACATTTGCCTTTTGTGACCAGCCAGGAGCCAGAAGAACGCCTGGCACCAGTCCGTATCTTGGGTAAATCTGACGCAAAGTTTCCAAACCAGTCTCTTCTCCAGTCTCAACATTGTATGATCCGATCACATCTTCTTCTGTCACCATTTCTGGAGCAATAACATGAAATGAAATCTTTAATTCATTGGCGTCATAAGCAATCCCGGAACGCAGCAAAGTAACGATTAAATATCCAGCTTCATCAAAATCCATGACAAAATCTGCATTATCCGTTAGCTGCTTTACTGTTTCTTCCTGCTTAACGGCGATCCTGACAGTATCCTTTAATACACCGTCGTTTTTTAAAGTGACCTGATGATTATTTACCGGATACGAGGTCTCGTCCACATTTTTAAAATGCTTCTTTGCATCTAGTACATTGATAAAAATCACTGGTGATACCTGAAACAGCTTAAAGCTTGCGTACATACTTTCACAAAGCGTATATTTTTCCCAATCATTACTATATCCCAGCAACTTTGCTGCAGCTTCAAAACTATCCACTTTGATAGGAACGTTTACCATAGCATAGGGGTCTGCTGCTAAATTCACCGGTGAGGTACCACACACAACCTGAACTCCATAACGGGTTGACAATGGGGTTGGGAATGATGTTTTATTTTCAATTACTTCAATACCATGTTTATATGACATATTATTTTTTCCTCCTGATATTTTCTGCTTTCCGGTATAGCGTATTTAAATTACTTTCTGAATTCCGGATATTCTTTTTTGCTTCCGCCAACAACTCTGGCGTTACCATTAACTCATTTATAAACGGATATGCGTATAATAGCTCCGTTAGCCTTGGGGGAAATCCACCACGAAAAGATGTCCCGTTCCTTACAATCTGATCCAATGATGGACCAACATAGATCAACGTATCATTTTCGTTCATAAAATTCCTCCTGTCTCCAATTCTGGTAGATTCCAAAACATTTCAATTTCTCCGGTAAAATAAGAAGGAGTGACTTTCTTTGGAAAACTTATGTTTATTGTTCGTTCACACCAGAACGATTGTAAAAAGGGATCAGTTAAAAATCTATGGGTTATTCTCTCAATCGCAGTTGTCAAAAGATAAAATCCCTTTTTATCATTTCTGCAGATATTGATTTCCAATACTACACTTCCAAGATTTTTATCATCGGCATCTTTTTTTCTATATTCCACCCCATCCAATCTGACCAGAAAATACGGAAGGATTACTTCCTTATCCTGTAATAGTAAGTCCTGTCCCGGTAATCCGTTAAAATCTGCCGCTTGTGGATATCCGAATAATTCTGTATCTCTCCCTTTTGAGTCAAGAAAAGTCATATTCTTTAACAGAACTTTTGTTTCATTCATTAAAAGCTTTTGCAATTCATTGAATGTCACAACTTAATTCAGCCCCCTTTCCATCGTATGTAGTCTTTTTGTCTACATGGTCATTAAAAAAAATATCACTTATTTCTTCCAACGATACAATCCCAAGCAACTCACACAGCACTTTAATCTCACCCGCCTTAAACTGACTCTTATTCCACAGTTTCCTCCGAAAC
>SVDS01000048.1 GCA_015057715.1 Paenibacillaceae bacterium | reverse complement strand
GGGATCATGGTACCTAAAATAATATGTTTATAGCTTTCCTTTAAGCTGCATCCGCAGATGGACATGGTAAGGATTGCAACGGAGGAGTTAGGCAGTTTATTTAAGATCAGGGCAGATTCTGTTACAATGCGGTGAAGAGCAGCAACATTAACTCCCATATCAACAAATGCTTTTCCAAAACTCTCCATGAAGATGGTTTCACCTGAAATTGCAGAACCTGTCAGTCCGGTCAGCACTGTTGTGCCGAAAAATGCTTTCAGATATGCTGGCATATTCATGGCAAGTACTGCCTGCTGCAGCTGCTGGAATGCAGGAGAAGCGCCTAACACCTTGGAAAGTCCCATAACTGCAGCAACTGTAAGCATGGAGTTTAAGCCGGAACTGCTTCCTGTTTTAATGGAAGTTTTCATGTTCTTAATCCGTTTTAGCTGAGTGCAGATAATTAACAGAATACCAATTACCAAAGAGAACATAATGCTTGGGGAAGTTCCCCAGCTGGAGGTTGCAACTACACAGCCTAAAACCAGAACAAAAGGAAGAACGGACATGAAAATTCCGGGAAGTTCCTCTTCTGAAACGGCTGTCTGCTGTGTCTTATACATGGCAAGAAGCTGTTCCGGTGTGTTATTTTTCAGACTCTGCTTTTGTGCATAATTAAAATACAGGAAGTAAGAAACAGCAAGGATCGCGGTAAATACAAAGGAAAGAAGAGGCGCTGATCCAAGAGAGGTATTTAAATATTTACTTGGCAGTACATTGCAGATATCTAAGGAATAGGCAAAGCCATTGGCAGAAGCACCGCCGCCCAAAAGAAGGAAGGGAAGCACCCGCCGGTCCATCTTATTTTCATATAAAAGGTTATCGGCAATGGGATAAAGGACAAATACCATAATATAACCGTTGATACCAAGGAGAGTAATGAAAAAAGTACAGATCAGGATGACCAGACCTACCATTTTCGTTCCCAGCTTTTTCGTCAGTGTCTGGGCGATTTTTGTTGCCAGACCTGTTTCTAAAACAAGCTGGCCAAAGACACCGCCAAGACCCAGGATTAAAAACCAGGAGGCTACAAAGCCGCCGGCACCGCCGGAAAATGTGGTCAGAAACCCTTCTTTAAGATCCAGCCCGCTTGTGACCAGAATAATGGCTGCCGTGATCACTGTCGCTGTTATCATATCGATGCCCTTGATAATCATTACAACTAAAAGTGCAATGGCAATAATAAGACCAATTGTAGCTAACATAATGTTCCCTCCAATATTTATATAGTCTGTCAGTCAGGAAAACTCTTCATTAAGCTTTCTCATTTGCACCGGACTGCCACTGCGCCGTCATTTTGTCAAGCGGGATTGCAGTCAGCCCTGTTTCCCTGGAATAGGAATAGATTACAAATCCACGTTTACAGCGGAAGACACATTCCAGGCATGGGTCTTCATCGCAATAGGCAAAGGCATCGGTGTCTGCCAGAGAAAAAACAAGAGGAGGACGCTTTGTCTTAGGTAAATATTTTAAATACCCTCCGGTAAACGTTTTTAAATACATCCACTCCGGCATATATTCCGGCTTTAATGCTTCCCAGAATACTTCCACGGCGTTGTCATTGTAACCGCCGGTGATTCGGTAGTTTAAGTGAATCTTATCGTTTACCAGGTCTGGTGATTCCGGTATTAAATGGACCGCTTTTGAGCCACAGCATATAATTTCCGTATCACCAGCGGGAGATGCAGCAATAACAGGAAACAGTCCGCCGCATGTTTCACATCGGTAAAAGGATACTTCCGGACACTGGTTAGCCGGAGGTTTTCTTGTGTCACGGCATCTTCTTGGTCCGAATGTTTGTTGAGTCATAGCCTGTCACCCCTTCATCCGTTTTAACAGCTCTTCCCGCAGCAGATATTTTTTTACTTTTCCGCTGCCTGTGTGGGGAATTCGTTTAATTAATTCCAGACGCTCCGGCCAGAAGCGTTTGGATATGCGGTGCTCTTTTAAATAACCTATTACATCTGTCAGAGACAGGTTTTCAAACCCTTCTTCAACAACCACAAAAGCGCAGATTCGTTCCCCCAGACGTTCGTCAGGCATACCGATGACGGTATGGTCCAAAATTCCGGGACAGCCCTCTAAATTATCATTGATTTCATTGGAATTTAAATTTTCCCCGCCACGGACGATCATATCTTTCTTTCTTCCGATAATCCGTATGTTTCCATCTTCATCCATAACGCAGAGATCTCCGCTGTGAAACCAGCCGTCGTCGTCAAGGACTTCATCGGTAATCCCACGGTTTTTTAAATATCCCACAAATACATTGGGGCCTCTTGACAGTTCTTCTCCTGCAGTTCCAAAAGGAACATCTGTGCCGTTTTCATCTACCACACGGATCTCAACTCCCTCCAGCGGTTTTCCTGAAGTAGTTCCATTCAGCCTTAATGCATCACCGGGTCTGACAAAAACATGAGGAACGCTTTCCGTAGAGCCATAAACCTCGCAGAGAAGAATTCCGTAATCCCACGCTTTCTGTACCATATAGCCCGGAACAGGTGCACCTCCGCATAAATAGAATTTAAGAGAGGGGATAGCACCTCCGTTGGTCTCTAAATCTCTTAAAATATCATAGATAAAAGGAGTGGCGCCCATAGAATAAGTACATTTCTCCCGGTTCATTAAATCAATGGATTCCCGGCAGCAGTATTTCTGCTGTAAAACCACCTTTGCGCCTGTGAGCATGGGTGCAATAATCCCATGGTGAAAGCCCGTTGCATGATTGAGAGGAGCTGGCATAAACATAATATCGTCCATTGATATGCCCAGCTCCCGGTTAAAGGTTTCCTCACTGTAACGGATGTTATCATGAGTCAAAATTACACCCTTTGAGCCGCAGGTGGTGCCGGAGGTCCCAAGAATGGCGGCAATATCCTGACCAGTCTGCCGGGCACATTCCTCGATCTTTAATGGACTGTAATCATGGAGAATCTTCTTCCAGGTATAACAGCTGCTTTTTATCTCCCTGGTCTGATCCAGCAAAACCACTGCACGAAGGCTGCTAATATGAGGAAGTGCTGATTGGATCATTTCCTCATAATCTGTTTTATGAAACCAGGTAGGAGCAAAATAAGCTTTGGACTGGGTTAGATTTAAGCAGCGGACCAGTTCTTTTTCCTCGTATGACATGGCAATCGGGTGGGCAGCAGCACCTGCCTTAAAGCAGGCAATGGTAATTACTGCGAATTCACTCCAGATCGGAATCTGATAGGAAACCACATCACCGGGGCCAATTCCCTGGGAACGGAGAAAGGCCGCCACTTTGGAAGCGGCCTCATCCATCTGCCTGTATGTATATCGGCATCCTCTGTCATCAACTACATATTCCCGGTCCGGATATTTTCTCACTGACTCATGAAAGCAGTCAGCAAGTGTCCGGTCGGACCAGTATCCATTCTTTAAATACTGAAGTTTTAAATCAGGATTTATTTTTATTTCATCAAGCATAACCCTTCTCCTTGGAAATGAAGAGCAGAGGGTTGATTCGTTTATCCCTGCTGCCTCGCCTTCAGCTCTTTGACCAGAGCAGGCACCACTTCAAATAAATCGCCAACGATGCAATAGTCCGCAACCTCGAAAATAGGAGCGGTTTCATCTTTGTTAATGGCAATGATGGTTCCTGACTCACTCATTCCAGCTACATGCTGTACCGCTCCTGAAATGCCGCAGGCAAAATAAATTTTAGGGGTAACTGTAGCGCCTGTCTGACCGACCTGCTTGGTCTGAGGCATCCAGCCTGCATCAACAGCAGCGCGGGAACAGCCTACGGTACCATTTAACACGTCAGCCAGTTCCTTTAATACAGAAAAGTTCTCAGCAGATTTCATACCCCGGCCGCCGGAAACAATAATTTCAGCTTCATCAAGCCGAATGTCATTGTCTTCACAGGCTTTTATAAAGTCGATGACCTTAGTCCGGATCTCCTGGGCCGGAGTGGAGATTTCTTCCCGGATCACAACCGGTTGATTGTCCGGATTCTTTTCCGGTTTTTTAAATGCTCCCGGTCTGCAGGTACCCATCTGAGGTCTGGTTTCACTGCAAAGAATCTGGGCATATAAATTGCCACCGAAAGCAGGACGCTCCCAGACAACATTGCCGGTTTCCTCATCAACGCTGAGAGCAGTACAGTCTGCAGTCAGACCGGTGCGAAGGCTTACAGCTATTTTGGAGCCTAAGTCTCTGCCGTTTACAGTTGCACCAACTAAGATCGTATTGGGCTGATATTTTTCACACAGTTTTAAAAATACATTTCCATAGGCATCGGCAGAGTAATCTTTGTATTCCGCTCCCTCAACCACATAAATTTTATCCGCACCATATTCCCCGGCGGCTTTTACTGCATCTTTGGTATCATTTCCGATTACTACTGCACAAAGATCCTGTTTTAATCCTTCTGCCAGTTTTCTGCCCTGGCCTAAAAGTTCCAGTCCCACGCTTTTTGGCTGGTCTTTAAAACATTCAACAAATACCCAAACATCCTTCCATGCTTCAAAACTCATTTTCTTCGGCCTCCTTTTACAGTATTTTCCCGTCGGCCAGCTTGCCGATCAGTGCGTTAGCAATTTCACCGGGAGTATTTCCCTCTATGGTCACGCCGCAGGCGGATCGTTTTGGTGTGAACGTAGCTTTTACCTTGGTGGGAGAGCCTTTGAGTCCCATTTTTGACACATCCGCATCTGGTAAATCAGCCAGAGTGATTTCCGGTATCTCTGCTTTTAAAGAGGCGATTTTTCTCTTTATGGTAGCATATCTGGGTTTGTTGCTTTCTTTCGTGGCAGTACAAAGAATGGGGAAGCGGGCCTCAATTACTTCGATCCCTTCCTCTACCTGGCGTCTGGCAATTACCTTATCCCCGTCTGCCTCTAAATCCAGAATATAAGTAAGTCTTGCAGCTCCAAGGTGTTCTGCAATACTGGGGGCAGTCTGTCCTGTATCCCCGTCAATGGCCTGTTTTCCGCCCAGAATCACATCGAAGTCACCAAGCTTTTTAATGGCCTGTGACAGGATATAGCTGGTGGCATAGGTATCGGAACCGCCAAATGCACGGTCTGTTACCAGATAAGCCTCATCAGCTCCCATGGAAAGAGCTTCTCTTAATACAGCCTTTGCCTGAGGAGGCCCCATGGAGATTACAGTCACTTTTCCGCCGTAGCGGTCCTTTAAAGTTAGCCCCGTTTCTAAGGCATTTTTGTCAAATGGATTCATAATGCTTGGTACACCTGTACGGATCAGGGTGTTTTTTACCGGATCGATTTTAATCTCTGTTGTATCCGGTACCTGCTTAATGCAAACAACGATATTCATCCTGTTATGTCCTCCTATCTGTATTCCTTATCCAGCACATTTGCAATGGTCATACGCTGGATCTGGTTGGCGCCTTCAAAAATCTGGAACACTTTGCAGTCTCTCATCAGCTTTTCTACGGGATATTCCTTGCTGAATCCGTATCCGCCGAAGATCTGTACTGCATTGGAGGTAACCTCCTGTGCACAGTCGGAGACAAAGGTTTTGCAGATGGAGCCTTCCTTCTGGACCATAATTCCCTGGTCCATCATACGCATGGTGTTGTTAACCAGGCATCTGGATGCTTCAACCTTAATTGCCATATCCGCAAGCAGTGCCTGAACCATCTGGAACTTGATTAAAGGAGTTCCAAACTGTTTGCGTTCTTTTGCATATTTTACGGATTCATCAAGGGCTCTCTGCATAATGCCCACTGCCAGGGTTGCTACAAATGCACGGGATAAGTTCAGTGCATTTAAAGCCAGTTTAAAGCCGGAGCCTTCCGGTCCAACCATAGCGGAAGCTTTTACCCGCACATTTTCAAAGATTAAGTCCGTGGTATTGGAAAGACGAAGTCCCATCTTGTTCTCATGAGCGCCAACGGTAACACCAGGTGCATCTGCATCAATAATAAAGGCGGAAATTCCCTTGTGTCCGGCAGCCGGGCTGGTTTTGAAAAATCCTACAAATACATCAGAGAGCGCTCCGTTTGTAATAAAGGTTTTTGTTCCGTTTAAGATGTATTCATCCCCATCTAAGACTGCGGTGGAACGCATGGCAGCCGGATCGGAGCCTGCATTTGGCTCAGTTAAGGCAAATCCTGCAAATGATCCGGGTCTGATTTTATCTGCGAAATACTGTCCCTGCTCCTTGGTTCCTGCAAGAATTACATTTCTTAAAGCAACGAAGGTGGTTACAAAGGTGATGGCATAGCCGGCATCTACTTTTGCCAGCTCTTCAAATATCATGGCAGTGGTTTCATAGCTTAAGCCAGTTCCGCCGTATTCCTCAGGAATTTCCAGCATGTGAAGTCCCATATCAAAACCCCATTTAAAGAGTTCTCTTGGACACTCGCCCTTTTCGTCTGCTTCTTTTACGTAAGGCTTGATTTCGTTTTCAGCCATTTCTCGTACGAGAGCAAGAAGCTCTTTTTGTTCTTCGGTGTATAGTAAACTCATGTCATCTCACCTTTCCATTCTATAGTGGTTATTTTTTCAGCTTTGTTTCCCCGGTGGCTGCGCCGGAGGCAAGAATCTCACCGATTTCACCCTGGCTGTATCCCAGATGATTCAGGATCTCAACTGTATGAGCACCCTGGGAGCCGCCGATCTGATACTCCGGTTCTCCAACAGAACCAAAGTTTACCGGGTTTGTAGGAAGGTACCGTTCCCCGGAGGGATAAGGAATTTTTGCAATAATGTGATTGGCCCAGACCTGTTCATCCTCGTACATATCAAGAGGCTCATAGGCAGCTTCGCAGGCTAAGTCGTTGGCTTTAAACATGCTCATTAATTCTTTTCTTGTGACTTTGCCAATGGCGTCATCAAGTACATCAATGACCTCATGGTTTAAATGACCTGCATTTACGTCTGCACATCTCATGTAACGGGAGTTTCCGACCATATCCGGTCTTCCTAACAGTGTCATGATCTTTTCATAGTCACGGTCATACTCCGGACAGCAGATTACCACCCATTTCTGGTCGCTGGTGCGGTATACGTTATTAAATGGATTGGGAACTTCCTTTCTGCTTTTCGGATACTGATTGCCGTACTGGGCAGAAATTACTCCTGTGCTCAGTGCGTATACTGCGGCGTGATGGAGAGAGACGGTAATTTTATCGCCTTTTCCTGATTTCTCCCGAGCATAAAGAGCAGCACAGATTCCCGATGCAAGACCTAAGGAAACCTGGAAATCTCCAAAGCCGTTGGTTGGGATCATGGGAGCATCCCCTTTGTTTACAGTAGTTCCGAACACACCGCCTCTTGCCATGTAACAGGTAACATCAAATCCGGCAGAATCTTTTTCCGGGCCATTCTCCCCATAACCTAAAACCTGGGCAAAAACCAGCTTTGGAAAACGTTTGCTTAATGTTTCATAGTCAAGACCTAATTTTGTTAAGGACTTTGTTCTGGTGTTGGTGACAAAGACATCTGCTTCTCCAATCAGTTTGTATGCGATTTCCAGACCCTTTTCGGATTTTAAATCCAGGGTGATAAAGCGTTTGTTCATGTTGGCAACATCAAATGCCAGGTTTTCATCGTCTTCATAGGGCATATTAAATACTGCACCCTGTGTTCTTGCAGGATCACCCTTGGCGGACTCGATTTTAATACAGTCGGCGCCCCATTCTCCCAGAACGCGGACTGTGGTAGGGGCTGCAAGATATGTGGTTAAATCTACTACTTTTACTCCCTCTAAAGGTTTCATACGGATCCTCCTCCTTTACAAAAACCTGGGGTCATCAGGCCCATACGGAACCGGATGACCCCAAGGTGAATTCCTGTTAGATGATGTATTCCATTTTTGCGCCATGTTTAATGGTATTTCTGGAAATGGTGATGCGCTGAACGGTAGGAGCGCCTTCTTCCAGCCACATTGCGCGGCAGTCACGGTAGAGACGTTCTACTGGACCGTATTTGCAGTCTTCAAAGTATCCAACTCCGCCGAAGATCTCTAACATCTCATCACTGACTTTTCTTGTGGTATCAATGCTGTACAGCTTGCACATTGC
The DNA here is from genome assembly GCA_015057715.1 of Paenibacillaceae bacterium. Lineage (GTDB taxonomy): Bacteria > Bacillota > Clostridia > Lachnospirales > Lachnospiraceae > Lacrimispora. The sequence continues at coordinate 22,799 of SVDS01000048.1, read as the reverse complement.
TGCTTTCTCTTCAATGTACTCACCGGTAGGATTCACTTCATAGGATTTAGCAAAATCGTAAACCATGCAGCGCAGTGCATGAACCATCATGGACATATCAGCAATTTTGCAGCGGATTGCCTGACGGGTTCCGATTGGCTTTCCAAATGTTACACGGTCATTTGCATACTGTAAGGAAAGTTCCAGCATTCTCTGAGCCATACCTAAGTTACTTGCTGCGATATGGGCACGGGATACAGATAAGGAATGCATGGCAATTTCAAGACCCTGGCCTTCTTTTCCTAATAAATACTTTTTGTCGATTTTGCAGTCTGTAAATTTCAGTTCTCCGTGTCCTGCTCCGCGGCAGCCCATCATATGAGGCATGTTGATTACTTCAAATCCTGGGGCATCCATAGGAACAAAGAATGCGGAAAGTCTGTCATCTTTTTTTGAATCAGGATTGGTAACTGCAATTACATAAGCAAATTCGCAGCAGTCGGTATGGGAGATTAAGGTTTTTTCTCCGTTTAATACGTAGGAATCGCCATCTTTTACTGCCATGGTATGTAAATCAGCTCCGGTACCGCCGGTTGCTTCTGTAAGAGCGAAACAGGTGAATACTGATTTATCCTGGAACTTATTCATGTATTCATCTTTCAGTTCCTTGCTGCCGTAATCATCAAGGATTCTCCAGTTTAAATCCATCGCATAGTGAAGATGCATTCTCATTCCGCCCGGTCCTCTGGAGAATTCTTCCTGTACCTGTAAAATCTCAAGCTCGGACAGACCGTAGCCGCCGTATTCTACGGGCAGAGCGCAGCGGTATAAATCATTTTTGATTGACAGATCGTAGAATTCTTTTGGAAATTTATTGGTAACCTCGACTTCCTTCTGGATCTCTTCCAACGGTCCTTCTGCCAGCTCTCGGATTTGCATTAAATAGGATTGAAATTCTTCTTTGGATAATTTACTCATAGTACCTTCCTCCTGATATTAAATAATTATTTTTTTAACAATCTTGCTGTTTTTATTATAAGCGTTGTATCTGTAAAAATCCAATCGGCTCTATTCGGCCTTTTTTCAATCATTGATAGCCGGTGCCTATGTATGGATTTTGGACTTTGTTTTTTCTGATTGTCCAGAATGAAGCTGTGTGGCATAATAAAAGCATTAAGAGAAAAAAGGAGTATGGAAGGATGAAAGACAAGCTGCTTGCGCCGATTCTTTCAGGGGGAGAGGAACTGATCCTCATTGAAGAAGAGGAATTAGCTAGAAAAATAGAGAGGGAAGAAGAAATCCGGGATGCTATAATCCGAAATGTCCGTATGAGTGGGAAAGATATTTCCCGTATGCAGTTTTCCGCTTTGATTTTTGAAAACTGCCTGTTTCAGGACTGTTCGTTTGAAAAAGGGGAATTTACAGATGTTGTTTTCCGTTCCTGTGATTTTTCCAACTGCGGTCTGGAAGACTGTTATTTTAACCGGACAGAATTCATTTCTTCCAAAGGAGTGGGTACCAGGTTTTGCGGCAGTACCATATTACATACCAGAATAACAGACTGTAATTTCCACTATGCCAATTTTGACAGTTCCAAAATGGAACACATTTACCTTACTGACGTCCAGTTAGAGGGAGGATTTCTTACCCAGTGCCGCATGAAGGATCTGTTGTGGAATCAGGTTAACTTAGATAATGCCAGCTTTTTTAAGACGATGTTGAAAGGGATGGATTTTACCACCTGTACCATTCACGGTCTTGTGCTGTCCGATGAGTGCAGGGAATTAAAAGGGGCAGTGGTGGATTTATATCAGGCAGCAGAGCTGGCAAAGTACTTAGGGGTGGTTGTAAAAAGCTAAGGAGTGATCATTTTTAATTCTATATTAAGTATAAGGTACTATTTTACACGATTTTGTGGTAAAATACTGGAGATACAGCGGGTGAATGAGTGTTGAAAAGGAGGCGGGTTATTTATGATGGAACCCTCAAAGACTGCATAGCACGGGTTATGCAGTGAAATGATAAGTAATTGTGTAGCCTTTGCTAATCCGGACAGAAAATTGTTTGGGAGGCAGCGATGCGCTATCAGAGAGCCAATGAAATTCTGCCAGAAGAGCTGGTGGAACTGATTCAGAATTATATTGACGGGGAGTATGTTTACATCCCAAGAAAACAGGAAAATAAAAGAAACTGGGGAGAAGGAACGGGAGCCAGAGAAGAACGGAAACGGCGGGATCGTTCCATCTATAAAGATTACCTATCCGGGTTTTGTGTAAGGATTCTGGCGGAACGTTATTATCTGTCAGAGAAGAGCATTCAAAGGATTGTACTCCAGGAAAAGAAAGTAGATACAGGTAGTGTGTCATTATAACGATGATACACTGCCTTTTTTTTATTTCATAATTGAGAGTGAGGTGGGAAGGCGGCTTCGTTCATAGTAGAGTTATCCGTAAAGACGACAACATGGAGGAAGAGATGAATCGTAATTTACGGAAACTATGGCTGATTATTCCCGATCAGCTGCCCACTGTCATAAGAAGGTGTCCAAAATGCAAAGGAAAAACAGAATTTCAAAACAGCGGGAAATTCAGGGTAAATGCCAATGGTAAACTGCTTGACGTATGGTTAATCTATCGCTGCAGCCATTGTGACACCTCCTGGAACATGACCATTATAGAGCGGGCAAATCCAGAAAAAATAGATAAAGAGGAATATGAAGGCTTTTTAAGCAACAGCCCACAGCTGGCTGCCAGTTATGGCAGTAACAGAGAACTCTTTATAAAAAACAAAGCGGAAATCATAGAAGCAAAAACCGGCTATCATATTCTAAAGACTTCCACAACCATACCGGGAAACAAAGATTTCTGTCTGGAAATACAGATAAAAAATCCGTCGGCAATGAAACTCAGGGTAGATGTTCTGCTTGCAGGTGAGCTTGAAGTTTCCAGAAGTCAGATTAAAAAATGGTTTGATGGCGGACTGGTGACATCAGGACAGGAGGTTCTTATGCCGGGGTCAAGAGTTATGGATGGTATGTTAATACAGATAAAAAAGGAAGAGGCTATCGGGCAGGAATTGCTTGACGTTTGAATCATGCTGATTTATTCTTATAATGTAATAAAGTATAAGAACAAGGGTGATGAGAAATATGATAAAAACAGTTGCATCCGTAGGTTTGCCTGTAGGAGAAAGCTGGAATATATATAAAAACCGATTGGTACCAGAGACGGTAACCGGTAAAGAAAAGCGGATCAGTATTGTCACCGGCGTTCATGGGGACGAGCTGGAAGGCCAGTTTGTATGTTATGAAATTAACCGTATTATCAGAGAAAATAAGGATCATTTAAAAGGAATTGTTGATATATATCCGGCACTTAATCCGCTTGGAATGGATTCCATTACCAGAGGCCTGCCCGGGTATGACATTGATATGAACCGGATTTTTCCAGGTGATGAGGAGGGAGCTGTATCGGAACATATTGCTTCTGAGATCATGGCAGACATCTCTGGTTCTGATTTCTGCGTGGATTTACATGCCAGCAATATCTTTTTAAGAGAGATTCCCCAGATCCGTATGAGCGAAGCCTATGCAGATAAGCTGATAGGCTACGCAAAGCTGATGAATGTGGATCTGGTCTGGGTTTATGAGAATGCCGTAGTGCTGGATTCCACTCTGTCCCACGGTTTAAACAGCATAGGAGTTCCTACCTTTGTAGTTGAGATGGGAGTGGGAATGCGGATTACTAAAACTTATGGGAAGCAGCTGACAGAAGGAATCCTCTGCCTGATGAAGGAACTGGGAATATGGACTGGAGAAACCGTGATTCCCAAAGAACCAATGATTTCCTATAATCGGAAGCTTGGACTTTTGCATGCGGAAAGTCCGGGAATATTTATGCCTCTGGTGGAACATCTGGGTACGGTGAGAGAAAACCAGCCCATAGGGCAAATCTTAAATCCTTTAACCGGAACGATTCTGGAGGAAGTTGTTTCTCCCATAGATGGTCTGGTATTTACCCTCAGAGAATATCCGGTGGTATCGGCAGGATCTTTGCTGGCGCGGGTGTTAGGAGGGGAGCAGGCATGAGAAAAGAAACCATTTTCACATTGAAGAATCTTTACAGAGACGATATGAATCTGTATGGCTATCATTTCGGCAAAGGGGAAAAGTCAGCCTGTATCGTAGGCGCCTGCAGAGGTAACGAGGTACAGCAGCTTTATATCTGTTCCCAGTTAATCAAACAGCTGAAAGAGTTAGAGGAGCGGGGAGCCATCATTAAAGGCAATGAGATTATGGTGATTCCTACAGTGAATACAGCCTCATTAAACGTTGGCAAACGGTTCTGGCCTACCGATGATTCGGACATTAACCGCATGTATCCGGGAGATGGTAGGGGTGAAACAACGAAACGGATTGCAGCGGGAATCTTTGATGCAGTAAAAGAATACAGCTATGGAATTCAGTTTACCAGTTTTTATATACCCGGTAATTTCGTGCCACATGTGCGTATGATGGATACCGGATTTCAAAACCCCAGTCTTGCAAATCTCTTTGGGCTTCCCTATGTGGTGGTCCGGGATGCCAAGCCATTTGATAAGGCAACACTGAATTATAACTGGCAGTTAAATAATACCAGCGCATTCTCCATCTATACCAGCGGAACGGATCAGATTGACGAACCCTCTGCCCGTATGGCAGTGGCTTCTGTGCTGCGGTTTTTAACCCGTATGGGAATGGTGCGTTATACCAGTCACAGCGGCTATATTGCAACCGTTCTACATGAAAGCGATTTATCCAGTGTCAGGACAGACTGTGCTGGCATTTACCGCCCCCACGTAAAGCCAGGCGAGGAAGTAAGCAGGGGGGAGATTCTGGCAGATATCCTGGATCCTTATGAAGGTGAGATTATAAGCCAGATTCTTGCGCCTACGGAAGGAATCGTATTCTTTTCCCATTCCCAGCCATTCGTTACTGAGGGGGGGATTATTTTTAAAATCATACGGCGGCTTCATGAATAATGTGCCGGTAAGAATGGAAAGGAGAGCGGACATGCAGGTTGCTGCTCTGGAGCGTATGCTCATTAATTCAATCATGGAAGTACAGATGAAACTGGGATATGAAAAGGAAGTAATCCGGTTTTATTATCCTGAAAAAGCATTGCTTAATATCCTGAAAGCAGGAGATTCGGATGATGAAATAAAAACAGCACTGAAAGAATTCAAAGCTTATGTAAAAGAGCGGCTGGGAGAAATAAAAATCACGAAAAGTCAGGATCGGTTCTGCTTTCTCATCCCCCCGGAAGGCGCTCAATATGTCTGGGAGCAGGAAGAAGAGAACGGATTTTTAAGAGAATTTATTGAGACTATTGAAAAGCCTGGTGTACAGCTGGAAGATATTAAAAACGTATTTTCCAGATATTCAGACGGCAGATATATCTGCGAAAGCTGTGACGGGGAAGAATGCGATTTCATTTTGTATTTCGAAGATCCCTCCAGGGATTCATACCGTTATTTTATTAAATTCCATGATAATCATGGGACATACCACAGATTTCTGTCAGAAGACGTGAAAGATATGGGACTTTAAAATTCACAGGAGGAGAAACCATGTATAAGAAACAATTAATTGCAGTCTTATTTACAGGGATCTTAATTGGGGGATTAGTCAGTTTCCCGGCAAAGGCTGACACTGTTTCAGCAAGCGATTCCATACCGCTTATAGAGCCTCTCATTATAAATACTGTAAATGGACCGGGTGCCAGAATAAACGGCCCCTCTGCGCCCAACCAGTCAGCAGCTGGAGACCAGGTGGTGTCCTTTGCAAGACAATATTTAGGGAATCCTTACCGGTATGGAGGGACAAGCCTGACAGAGGGTGCAGACTGTTCCGGTTTTGTACAGAGTGTGTATAAAAATTTCGGGATCAATCTGCCAAGAACCTCCCAGGATCAGGCAGCTGCAGGAGTGGATGCAGGCGGGATTGAAAATGCCAGACCGGGAGATCTTATTTCATACATAGGCCATATTGGAATTTATATAGGCAACGGCCAGCTGATTCACGCCAGCGGTCCCGAAGATGGGATTAAGATATCCAAGGTGGATTTTCAGCCCATTCAGTCTGTGAGAAGAATTTTATATCAGTAGAATAAAAGCCGTAGGAATCGATTACATGTCCTGCGGCTTTTTAGTATGCTTTTATTAAAATTTTATCGTATCATCAATTTTTATTACTTGCCCCGTATAGGAAGTATCTTCATTAATTACAGCCATTTCCAGGAAAGCATTTTCCAATTCCATTCTTTTGTTTCGTTTTTCTGGATCAGAATAAACCTCCGCCGCCATCTTTTTGCCGGATGCCTGATAAAACTGGTCCTCTACAGACTTGGAAAGATCCTTTAATTGATCAATTGCGCCGCTTAAAGCGGCTCTTATTGTATCCGGATCATCAGACAGATCTTTCAGACCCAGGGACTTGGCGGAGATATCTTTCAACTCGTTGCCCATTACCTTTGATGCCAGTCCGTTGGAATATTTATCGTAGTTGTCTATCCAGCTGCTATAAAATGAAGTAACCGTTTCAATCTCTTCTGAATAATCAGTTTTTATGCTTTCTTTGTATTGATTTACCAGTTCAGCAGCTCTATTTTTTGATATAACAGAGAGCTCTGTCTGGGAAGTATCTCCGTTTGCAATTTTTTCATATTCATCAATCTTAGAAAGAGTAGTATTCAAACGCTCTAATTGATATTCTAATTCATTTCTAATGGAACTTAATCCGTCCCGCTGCTGGGTCAGAGAACTTTCAGCCCACTCTGCTTCCGTCCGGCTTCCACTGAAAGGAGAATTTTTGTAGTCAATTAATTATCTGGATTTTTGTTTTCCGTCTTTTGTGATTTTATGGCATCCAGGCTTAGTTCAACCAGGTCAAAGTTGGGCTTTTTTTGCTTGTAGTTTGTGTTTATGCTATTAATTACACTTTTAAACTGTACATTTTGGGCCTGAAACCTGGTTCTGAAATCTGTCATATGGTTGCTGCTTCGAATCATCATATTATTACCCCCCTTGGTATAAACCATGCTATTTATACTATCGGCTGTTTAAGAGTAAAAATAATACGATTATAATCATCCGCCCAATGATTCTATAGAGCGGAAAGCAGATACATGGTAAAGGAACCGGCAGCCAGAAGTATTCCATCAGAAGATGTAACTTCCACTCTGTTTACCACGGACCGTCTTCCTTTATGAATGGCGTTTGCTTCCACAAAGATCTGGCCGGAGCTGATTCCTTTTAAAAAATCAATATTCCCATGCTGTGTGACATTGGCATATTCGTAAGCATAGGCAGCCATACCCGATGTAATGTCACAAAGGGTAAAAATAAAGCCCCCATGGAGATTTCCGTATAGATTTAAGGCACCTTCTGTAATTTCTAAAGTGATTTTTGAGTGTCCCGGCCATACCTCTAAAAGTTCGGCTTTCTCCACACCACTTAAAGGGAGGATGTGACGCCGGATTCCTTCCATAATTTCTTCACGCATTTGGTCTTCCTCCTCTTCTTTATAAAAAGAATTTTCGTACTTTCTGCAATATATCATACTTTTTTACCGGCATACAAGCGGTAAATAAATATATGGTCAAAAACTATTGATCCGCGTTTACACATAGGAGGGATCGATTGGATGTTATTTCGTACATGTCTTATAATATGACTATATTGTTAAAAAAACGACATAGTTCGACTTTCACGGGGAGAGGGGTACTGGGTCGTCATAAAGGAGGATGGTATTATGAGCAACGGAATTGCAGGTAACAGAAATCAAACCAGTGCAGTAGACTGGAAAACTGTAGTCGTATTTGTTTCCATTGCATTTAGTTCCCAGTGCGGTGGAGGATTTGCCGCGGGTTCTACACCCTGGTCCTATTTTTTTATGAATACGGGATTTTATGGGATGCTGCCTAAAGTAACACAACCTTATTTCTGTTTGTTCATGCCCCTTGTGGTAGCGGCAATCAACTGTTTTATTATCTATTTTTTTATGAAGTTTGCAATGGATTTTAAAACCTTTGACTATGGTGAGTTTTTAAAGAAATATGGTTCCCGTTTTCTTGGAGGCAGGTTTGCAAAACCAATGCAGGTTGTATATGAGTTTAACTTTAACTGGCTTTTAATCGTATGCATGGCTCTGGCCTATTCTTCTTCCGGATCAGCGTTAGCAGAGCTTTCCGGAATGCCCTATCTGATTACCACCTTTGCAGTTGGCATCATCATGTTTTTACTTTGCATGAAAGGAGCCGGTCTTGTAAGGAAAAATGCAGTTTTCATGAGTGCAGTGATCTTTGTCACTTTACTGGCAATTCACGTTCCCAATCTTATTTACAATATCAGCTGCGGCAGACTGACAAGAGAACTGGGAGTGATGGGAGAATCCTTAAATCAGGGAATTGCGTCGGGAGCAGGAAGCTTTTTAAGTTACCTTCTGACAGCTTTATGCTGGGCCTACATATTTTCCGGTCAGAATCTTGGCGGTTTTGGTGCCTATGTAAATCATGCACAGCTGTTTAAAAATAAAAGCACTCTGCGCTGGTCTGTGGTTTTGTCTGTTATATTAAACTGGATTTTCCTTGAGATTACCGTTGTCAATTTAGCCGCCAATTATTCTGAGGTATTAGAAGGCTGGAAAGCGGGAAAAGCGGTGTACACCATTTTGGTGGTGCAAAACGGATTCGGAGGAGAGCAGGTGAAAGCAGTTTTACTGACACTCATTACTATTTCCATCTTTTTTGCCACCATTTCCACAGCAATTAACTATGCTCAGGGATTTAATGACCGCGTGCTCAACTGGTATCAGAAAAAAACAGGCGAGAGTACCCAGGCAGCGGAAGCAAAAAGAAACAAAAGAGGAGCTTTGCTCACTTTATTCTATATTATTTTTACCTGGGGTGTTTCACAGGTAGGGCTTACCAGCCTTGTTTCCAAAGGACTTACTCTGGTATCCTATATTAATTTATTTACACTCATTATTCCCACTGTCATAAATGCAGTAATTGGCTGGCGGGATGGAGATTATTCTAAAGAATAAATAAGAAGGGGCAATATGATGGAAAAAGAAAACAAAAGAACATTGAAACAAAAGAACTTAGCGGGCAGAAGAATTACGGACAAATTGGAAAACAGGTCCATAAAAAAGAGGCTTCTTTATGGAATTATCGGTATGGCAGTTTCCATATCAGCCATCTACGGTTTGATTAACGGCATGATGTTTTACCGGGATGCAAGGAACAATATTGAGCTTCGTCTGACGGAATGTGCTACTGCCTACAGCCAGTCTGTGGAGAACTCCATTAATCTTTACAGAGCCAGAATTGAATTTATTGCACAGAATCCGGAGATTACAGATCCATCCTTAAGTAAGGATCAGAGGACCCAGTTACTGGCTGAGATTGCAAAAGACAACGGATTTGCAACGCTTTCCATTGCCGGTGCGGATGGAAAAACCAGCGATGGCGGGGATGCCAGCGAACGGGAGTATTTTAAACAGTCCATTGCTGGAAATACATATATATCTTCTACCATTGTAAGCAAAGTAACGGGTAAAACTGTATTAATTGTATCCGCAAAGGTAAAAAGTGATCATTATAATGGAATTGTCATTGCAACACTGGATTCAGATACCTTCAGTACGATGATTGATGGTGTGGAGGTTGGTCAATCTGGCTACGGATTTATTATTGATAAAGAAGGAAAGATTATCGCCCACAAAAACAGAGACCGGGTAAAAGATCAGACAAACTATATTGAAATGGCAAAAACAGATAAAAACTATCAGGGTACATCTGATGAGATGAAGGACATGATAGCGGGTAAGACAGGAATACAGACGGTTAATTTCAAAGGGGTGAATATGACCACTGGTTATACTCCCATAAAGGGAACAGACGGCTGGTCAATTGGTGTGGTTACAAAGGAGTCGGAGATGATGTCAAGCTTTCGGTCCTCCATTTTTAATACCATGATTATCACCATGATTATGATTCTCCTGTCATTTGTAGTTGCATTCCGGATTGCAAAACCCATTGTTGAACCTATTTTAAATCTGGTTAACCGGATCCGGCTTCTGGAAGAAGGCGATCTTCATTCTCCAGTGCCCCAAATCAATTCAGGCAATGAGCTGGAAACCCTTTCAAAATCATTTACAGGTACAGTTGCTACCTTAAACAGTTATATCAATGAAATTTCAGTTATACTCACCAGTCTGGAAAAAGGAGACTGTACCGTCAGTGTAAACCAGGATTACAAAGGAGATTTCGTACAGATCAAGGATTCTTTAAGAGGAATTATTTTGAATCTCAATTCAGTGTTAGGAAACATCCGTGTATCCTCTGACCAGGTAGCAGAAGGTTCAAGGCAGATATCCAGTGCTTCCCAGTCTCTTGCTACGGGAGCAACCGAGCAGGCCGCCACTGTGGAAGAGTTAAATGCGGCCATCTCCAATGTATCCAGCCAGGCAGAGGAAAATGCCAAACGGGTAGAGAATGCCACCAGATTTGTAAAGGAAGCTGTAATAGGAGTCAGGGAAGGCAATGAATGCATGGATCAGCTGGACCGCTCCATGAAAGAAATCGGTGCAGCTTCCGAAAAGATTAAAAACATTACAAAGGTAATTGAGGATATTGCATTTCAAACCAATATTCTGGCTTTAAACGCTGCCGTGGAATCAGCACGTGCAGGAGAAGCAGGAAAGGGATTTGCAGTGGTGGCTGATGAAGTACGCAATTTAGCAGCAAAATCTGCAGAAGCAGCCAAGCAGACCGCAGATTTAATCGGTTATTCCGTGGCTACTATTTCAGAAGGAGGAAAACTGGCTGACCAGTCTGCGGGTATTTTAAAAACAGTGGAAGAAAAAGCAGGTCTGGTTGATGACATCATTCATGAGATTGCCCTGGCTTCAGAAGCACAGGTTCAGGCAATGGAAGAGATTAACCAGGGACTGTCCCAGGTATCTACAGTGGTACAAAATAATGCAGCTACAGCTGAGGAAAGCTCTGCCTCCAGTGAGGAGCTGGATTCCCTGGCTCAGGCACTGAAACAGGAAGTGGAGACTTTTAAATTGAGAGAAAAATAAATACACTCTATATTTTTTCCATAAAAGATAAATTATGAAGAAGTACTGTCAAGACACTTGCATCTGTCAAAGACAGTACTTTTTTTAAGTCATAATTTGTCCCACTTTTCATATATTGAGGTAAGAGGAGGGATGAGAGTGGAGAGAAAAGACGAGCTGATCAATCTGTTTTCTAAAAACGTAAGAGAAATCTTAAACAAGGTAGCCTTAAATTTCGACGAAGTCCAGGAAATAAGGCTCCGTGTGGCTGCCCCTCTTATGCTGGTGTACAGAAACGAAGAGTATTATTTAACCGGATCAGGGGATATCAGCAAAAAACTGGAAGAAGCCTATCACATTACAAAAAACGAATTGAAGGAAACCATGGAGTATATGAGCAACTACTCCCTGTATGCGTTTGAAGAAGAATTAAAGCAGGGCTTCCTTACTGTACAAGGGGGGCACAGAATCGGGATTGCAGGCAAGACAATCCTTGATGAGTCCGGGATAAAAACCATGAAATACATATCTTTTATTAATATCCGCCTTTCCCATCAGGTAAAGGGCTGTGCTTCTCCCATACTGCCTTTTGTCTATAAAAATCAAAGAGAGGTCTGCCATACCCTGATTATTTCTCCGCCCAGATGCGGAAAGACCACACTTCTTCGGGATTTGATCCGGCAGATATCAGATGGTTCCAGTAAGTTTGAGGGGATGAACGTAGGAGTGGTGGATGAACGGTCTGAGATCGGAGCCTGTTACCAGGGAGCGCCACAAAATGATCTGGGAATCCGCACTGATATTTTAGACTGCTGTCCAAAGGCAAAGGGGATGATGATGCTAATCCGCACCATGTCTCCCAGAGTGATTGCAGTAGATGAGGTGGGAAGCAGGGAAGACTTAGATGCCATCGAATACGTAATGAACTGCGGATGTAAACTGATCGCAACGGTACACGGCAGCTCCATAGAAGATTTAAGACAGAAGCCGGTGCTGAGAACTCTTTTGGAGGAACGGATTTTTGAACGGTATATCGTCTTAAACAACTTAAACAGAATCGGAAACATTGATCAGATCTTTGATTCCAGAGGAACCCAGTTGTATCAGGCAAATATATTCGGAACCGGGGTCCGGCCGGACAGGCAGGAGAGCAGGGCTTATGGGTAATACATGGTTGAGACTGGCAGGAGCAGCCCTTGTAATCGTATCCTGTTCTGGTCTTGGTTTTTATATGGCATCCCAGTGGAATGAGCATTTAAAAACAGTGGAACATTTAAGAAAAATGATTTTCCTTTTAAAAGGAGAAATCGTCTATGCCAATTCTCCCCTGGCAGAAGCCTTTGAGCGGACAGGCAGGAAAGCAGGAGGGCAAATGGGAGATTTGTTTTTAAAGGTGTCAGAACGATTGATGGGGCAAAGAGGGGAAAGTTTTTACGGCATCTGGCAGGAAGAGATTGACGGTCTGCCAAAAGAGGTGTGTCTATCCAGTGAGGATAAGCAGAATTTAAAGGGGCTTGGGGAACATCTGGGATATTTAGATACCGGAATGCAGGAAAGGACAATCCTTCTTTATCTGGAACAGCTGGATCTGTCAATTGATTATCTAAGAAATCATAAACAGGAAAAGAGCCGGCTTTATACAAGCCTTGGCATCATGGGAGGTTTATTCCTGACCATTGTAATGTATTAAGGAGGATAGCATGGGAGTCAATTTGATATTTAAAATTGCAGCAGTGGGAATTCTGGTTTCCGTCATCTGCCAGGTATTAAAACACAGCGGACGGGAAGAACAGGCATTCTTAACAAGCCTGGCAGGGCTCATTCTTGTGCTGTTCTGGCTGGTACCTTACATTTATCAGCTGTTTGAATCCATTAAAAATCTGTTTGCATTGTAGGTGAGAATATGACGGTTGTTACCATAGCTGTTGTGGGGATTGTGGCAGTGCTTCTGGCAGTTTCCCTAAAGGGTATGAAGGGGGAATACGGAACCTTTCTGGTCCTTGCAGCAGGGTTTTTTATCTTTTTTTATGGAGTAGGGAAGCTTAGCACAATTCTTGATACCATGAAAGAAATCCAGTCCTACATAAAAATCAACAGCGTCTATCTGTCTACCCTGGTAAAGATGATTGGAATTACCTACATTGCAGAGTTTGCATCAGGAATCTGTAAAGATGCAGGCTATGGTGCAGTGGGAACGCAGATAGAGATATTTGGAAAGCTTTCCGTGCTGGCAGTCAGTATGCCAATTCTTCTGGCACTGATTGAAACTCTTCAGGTATTTTTATCATGACAGGAGGAAGGAACATGAAAAGAAGGTTTTTATTTCTTCTGTGTCTTCTGTGTTTTCTTTTTCCCGGCAGTATTTCCTGGGGAGCGGAGGCTCCGGCAAAAGAGCAGGAAACAGAGGTCACCCAGGGGCTTGATCTGGATCAGTATGATCTGACTGACATTCAGAAATTTCTGGATCAGAGAAATGATAATCAGGGGCTTAATCTTTCCTTTCAGGATTTAATGAAAAGTCTTATGGATGGGAAGTTAAATGATGTACTCAGCCAGACTGGAAAAGCGCTTAAAAAAATGCTGATGGGCGAAATCGAAAGCAGCGGGCACATGATGGGCCAGATTCTTGTACTTGGCATTATCGGGGCTGTCTTTTCTAATTTTTCCAGTGTATTTACAGGAAGTCAGATCTCCGAAACGGGTTTTTTTGTTACTTATTTATTACTGTTCACCTATCTGGCAGCCAGCTTTTTTACCAGCATTTCCATTGTAAGCGGCGTGGTTAACCAGATACTGGGATTTATGAAAGTGCTGATGCCTGCGTATTTTCTGGCGGCAGCATTTGCGGGAAGCAGTGCCACCGCAGTGGCATCTTATGAGTTTACCCTGGTTATCTTATCCACTTCCCAGTGGCTTTTAGGAACGGTACTGCTATCACTGATCCGTGTATACGCTCTTCTGGTTATGGCTGGTCATATTGCAAAAGAAGACATGCTGTCAAAGCTGACGGAGCTGTTAGAGCAGGTGGTTTCCTGGAGCTTAAAGACTTTAGTCGGACTGGTACTTGGATTCCAGATGATCCAGTCCATGGTGCTTCCTTATGTGGATTCCTTAAAGACGGGAGCACTTCAGAAACTGGTGGGCGCGATTCCAGGTATTGGACAGGGGGTCAGCTCTGTGGCCCAGATGGTATTAGGCTCTGGTGTACTGATTAAGAATACCATTGGAGCAGCCGGTATCCTGATTCTAATAATTCTTACCATCGTTCCCATTTTAAAGCTTGTTATCTTAATGTTATTTTATCAATGTGTGGCGGCCCTTTTGCAGCCAGTCTGTGATAAACGGATTATATCCTGCATTTCCGATATGGCAAAGGGACATAAAATGCTTTTGTCCGTCGCTATATCCTGCATGATTTTATTTATCGTCACCATAGCACTTGTGTGTGCTTCTACCAATGTAACCTATTATTCCGGGTGAGTGGCATGGATCAATTATATGAATGGATCAGAAATATTACTTATTATCTGATCTTTATCACTGTGGTAGAAAATCTTCTGCCGAATAAAAAGTATGAAAAATACGTCAAATTCTTCGCCGGTATGGTGCTTATTCTTCTTGTGTTAAAGCCCGTTACTGGCGGATTAAGACTGGATGATAAACTGGCTTACTCATTTGAAGCAATAAGCCTTAAAAAGGAAGCAGGCGAGTTAACCGGGAAAGTTTCAAAAATGGAGGAAACCAGACTGAAACGAATGATTACCGGTTACGAAAAAGCAGTGGGAACTGATTTGGAGACCATGGCCCAGACAGCAGGTTTTTCCTGCAAAGAAACCAGTGCAGAAATTAACAGTGATCAGTCCAGTGACCGGTTTGGCCATGTGGTAAAGGTTTCCCTTGTGCTCACCTCTGGGAAAGAGGAAATGCAGGCAGAGGAAGCAGCTTCTGTTGGCAGTAAAATGGATCCAGTTAAGAAGGTTGAGGAAATAAAAAATATTAAAATAACTGGAAAAGAATCGGATCAAAGTGCTGAAATAAAGCCGGAAGATGGAAAAAATGAAGAGCAGAAAGAAAATTCCAGTCTATCTGGTCTTAGAAGGAGGATTGCGGAATATTATGGATTGGAGGAACAGGATATTGAAATTCAAATGGAAGATGGGTAAGGATAAATTGTTAATCCTGCTGGCGGTTGGAATGATGATCCTGATCCTTACATTTCCTTCTGGTCCCGGAATTGCAAAGAAAGTGGAAAAGACTGCGCAGAAAGAAAATAATAAGCAATCCACTTTACAGCAGGGAATTGTAACACAGCCTGCAGACGGAGATGCTGCCGCTTCCGTTTCCGCTGACCGTACTTATGAAGAAGAACTGGAAGCCAGGGTGAAAAAAATATTAAAAACCGTGGATGGAGTCGGTCAGGTTGATGTGCTCATTGTAGTAAAATCTTCAGGGGAAAAGGTACTTAGAGTGGATAAAGATAACTCAAATTCCTCCACCGAAGAAAATGACACATCAGGAGGATCGAGAAAGATTACAAGCGCGGAATTAAAAGAGAGTACCATTCTTACCGGCCAGGGAGAAAATACGGCTCCCATTGTGGAGAAAGAAATACGTCCTGAAATAGAAGGAATTATTATCAGTGCCCAGGGCGGAGGCAGTCCTACGGTAAAAGCTGAAATTTCCAGTGCCATGGAAGCATTATTTAACCTCCCCCCACATAAAATAAAAGTATTAAAGAGGGTGGAATAAAAAGGAGTGTCAGGTATGAAAAGTTGGAAAACAAGCAATGAACCCAATGTCCCGAAAACCCCAAAGAAAATGGATATGAAGAAACTGTTTCGAAGAAACCAGATTATTATTACAACTCTGGCAGTCATGATTGCTGCCGCCGGATATTTAAATTATGCCGGAAAGCAGGATGCAGCCTCCGGAACCGATGTGTATGAAGCAGGAATGACCGACATATCCGAAGAAGACATTTTAGCAGAGAACCAGGCATTAAATGGCAGTGATTCCAGCAAGGATATCGCCAGTCTGGATCAGGATGCCGCAGATATTGACAAACTGGCAGCAGCCGATTCTGCGGGCAGCGCAGATAAGACAGCGGCCGGAAGTACCCAGGTAGCAGCTGGGAATGAGACAGCTCAAAGTCTTGCAGCAGGTGAGACCCAGGCAGCAGCCGCCAGCCTTGCAGAAGGTGAGACTCAGGCAGCTGATACCGGTCTTGACAATCCTGGTGAGGCTGTTTTAACCAGCGGTATGAACGTAGCAGATTACATATCAAGCGTGCAGTTAAACAGAGAACAGGTAAGGGCCAGAAATAAAGAAACTCTGATGAATTTAATCAACAATCCAAACATTGAAGAGGCTGCCAAACAGCAGGCAATTCAGCAGATGGTTGATATGACAGCGATTGCCGAGAAGGAGAATGCAGCAGAAACCCTTCTTCTTGCAAAAGGATTTGCAGATCCTGTTGTCAGCATCTCAAACGGAAAAGTTGATGTTGTCATCAATGCCGCCAGTATTTCAGATCCCCAGCGTGCCCAGATTGAAGATATCGTAAAGAGAAAAACCGAAGTGGGAGCAGAGAGCATTGTTATTACTCTTATGAAACTGGAAGAGTAAAAAGCCTTTGCAAACAGTTGACAATTTTGCTATAATGATTTCAGAACCCAGAAATACTAAACAGGAGGGAATCGAAGTGGCAGAATTGGAAAACAGAAATACTCATAAAGTATATGAAAAAGATAAAATCGGCGAAGTTCAGATCGCAGATGATGTAGTCGCGATCATCGCAGGTCTTGCTGCGACGGAAGTAGATGGTGTGGATTCCATGGCAGGCAACATCACCAACGAACTGGTGGCGAAGCTGGGCATGAAAAACTTATCCAAAGGTGTCAAAGTGGAACTGACAGAGGAACATGTTTCCGTAGATTTGTCCTTAAACATAAAATATGGTTACAGTATCCCAACCGTCAGTGAAAAAGTTCAGGAAAAGGTGCAGAATGCCATTGAGAACATGACCGGCCTTTCCGTTCTGGATGTGAACATCCGGATTGCCGGTGTTGCACTGGATGAAAACAAATAAATTTATAATTTAAAGCGGGAATAACCGGTCAGACGGTACATTCCCGCTGTTTTTTTTATCGAAAAGAAGAAATTATCCTTGTAATGATATAGGACAGGATTTATAATGGACGATATTGTGAATCGAAAGATTCTTAAGGACAGGTGTTTTTAAATATGATGAATCGTAGAAACGGGGGGCACTATCCACCGGGTTTGCTGATCCTGGCAAGTCTTGTGATATCTGTGATTATCGGAATCTGCGTTTTGAACTTCTATTATTTTCATGAAGTGGAACAGAGTCTGTTTCAGCAGACGCACAGGGATTTAAAGCAGAAGAATGATAAAGCACTGAATTATATAGAATCCATGATACAGACCAAATTCGAATGGCTGGAATTGTTTGCATTTTACTGCGATCTGCCGGATGGCTCAGGCAACGAACAGTGGTGGCAGCAGGTTCAGGATTACGAAAAAGAAGATTCCCGGTTTGGAGTAGCAGATACGTCAGGTACTCTTTATTATGGTAATCGTGAAACCCAGGACATTTCTTCCCGTGACTATTATAAAAAAGCGTTAAACGGTGAAAAGAATATATCCGGATTGCTGAAAGAAAGCTTTAAAGGCCAGGACAGTATCATTTTAACCGTCCCCATTATCAGAGACGGTGTTGTTAAGGGTGCGGCGTGTCTGGAATTGTCTTCCGATAAGCTGAAGCAGTATTTAAGCGATACGGATTTAAGCCGCTACGGTGCCAATATGATATTTCAAAAAGATGGAGAGATTGTGATTTCCTGTACGGCGTGTGAAAATCAGATTTCTCTGTTTGATATGCTTAAAACCAGGGAATTTGGACCGGGTCAGACATTTTCGGAGATGGAAGCCGGAATCAGCCAGGGGCTGTCCGGTTATATTACTTATTATGAAAATGATTACCGCCGCCTTCTTTATTACCAGCCTATAGGGATTAATGACTGGTATATGGCTACTTTTGTGGAGACGGAAGGATATGAGAATACGTTTCATAAGATCAAATCCCTTTCTGCAAAATTTATTGCAGGATCAACCTTCCTTTTGTTTTGCGGAGCAATACTTACTCTTTTAATTGTGCACACCAGAAAAAAAGAAGAAAAGAGACTGCAGAAGGATTATTTAACAGGAGTTTATACCAGAGAGACAGCAAGAAAACTGGTGGAGCATGGATTAAAAGCCGGCGGAAAAAACCGCTTTTATGCATGTATGTTCCTTGACATCGATGATTTTAAGAAAATAAACGATACCTTTGGTCACCATAAAGGGGATCTGGTTCTTGTTCAGGCGGGACAGATATTAAGTGCCTGCACCAGACAGGAGGATGTAATTGTCCGGTTCGGAGGAGATGAATTCTGTATCTGGCTTTATGGAATGAGAGGAAGGAAGCAGCCCGAAGCAATTGCCCAGCGTATTATTAATGCGTTTCATGTTTCAGGAAAAGTACATGCCAGTATTGGAATTACGATGATTGGAGAGAATGAAACCGAATACGATGCCATCTTAAGAAGGGCAGATCAGGCATTATACGAAGCAAAGGGAAAAGGAAAAAACCAGTATGCTGTCACCAATTAACACTCAATACCGGCATGGAAAAGTTTCTATTGTATAAAAAACCCTGTTAAGGTATAATAATTCCAAACGTCCAGTTAAATCACCAATAGGAGGACCATGGTAAATGACCAGAAGTAAAATGCGTGAACACTGCTTTAAGATGCTTTTCTGCGCTGATTTTCACCCCGCAGAGGAGAAACTTTGGCAGATTAATCAATATTTTGAGGAACCAAAAGAGGATGATCTCAATACGGAAGGTGTGGAAGAGATCGTTCATGATGTGGATATGAGTGAAGAGAATTCTGCTTTTTTAAAAGAAAAGACAGAAGCAATTATGAATAAAATCCCGGAACTGGATGAAAAAATCAATGAAGTAGCGGAAGGCTGGAAGACAAAACGTATGGGAAGAGCAGAATTAACTATTCTTCGCCTTGCTCTTTATGAAATCTTATTCGATGAAGAGGTGCCGGAAAAGGTAGCCATCAACGAAGCGGTAGAACTGGGTAAAAAATACGGCGGAAACGAAGCTCCGGCTTTCATTAACGGAGTTCTTGCAAAGCTGGTGTAAGTATGGCAGGTGTCTATTCCGTAACCCAGATCAATGGTTATATTAAAAATATGTTTGCCCAGGATTTTGCACTGAACCGGATTTCCATCAAAGGGGAAGTGTCCAACTGCAAATATCATACTTCCGGTCATATATATTTTACCTTAAAAGACAAAGCCTCTTCTATTTCGGCAGTGATGTTTGCCGGATCCAGAAAAGGTCTTTCCTTTCATCTGGAAGAAGGACAGCAGATCATTGCAAAGGGAAGCGTTGAGGTTTATGAAAGAGACGGAAGATATCAGCTTTACGCCCAGGAAATTACGAAAGAGGGAATGGGAGATTTATTCGAACGTTTTTTAAAGCTTCGTAATGAACTGGAAGAGATGGGAATGTTTTCCCCTGAATACAAGAAAGAAATTCCAGGATACGCAAGGCGTGTGGGTGTGGTAACTGCCCCCACAGGCGCTGCCATCCGGGATATTATGAATATATCCGCCAGGCGGAACCCCTTTGTGCAGCTCTATCTTTACCCCGCTCTTGTGCAGGGAAGTGGTGCTGCAGAAAGTATTGTAAAAGGAATTGAGACCTTAGACCAGATGGGACTTGATGTTCTCATTGTGGGAAGAGGGGGCGGCTCCATTGAAGACTTATGGGCTTTTAATGAAGAAGCGGTTGCCAGGGCAATATTTAACTGCTCTGTACCGGTAATTTCTGCAGTCGGTCATGAAACCGATGTGACCATCGCGGATTATGTTGCGGACATGCGTGCACCCACCCCTTCGGCAGCTGCAGAGCTGGCAGTATTTGATTATAAACAGTTTAAAGAACAGACAGAGAGCATCCGGTATACATTAAAAACCATGATGGAGCGAAAGCTGGAGCGGTATCGTTTCTCTGTGAACCAATATGGATTAAAGTTAAAGTACTTTGATCCAAAGCGAAGTATTCGTGAAAAGCGCCAGCGTCTTCATGATCTGGAAGAGAAGCTGAAAAGCCTGCTTTTAAAGCAGATTGAGGCAGAGCGCAGGCAACTTGACGAATCCGCTGTTAAGATGAGTCAGCTGATGGAGAAGCAGACTTTAAGAGACAGGCACAGGCTGGAACTTCTTGCCGGACGCCTTCATGCCTGTTCCCCGCTGGCAAAAATAGGCGGCGGCTACGGTTTTATCACTGATTCAGGGAATCACAGGATTGATTCTGTCATGCAGGTAAAGGCGGGAGATGCTCTTCGTCTTAAATTGCGGGATGGAAATATCCATACTCTGGTATCAGAAGTGGAGCCACTAACAGTGTCAGAGGCAGAAAAATAAGGAGAAACAGGCTTATGGCAGTAAAAAAAGAAAGAACCATTGAAGAGACCTTAAAGGATTTAGAGGAACTGATCAAAAAGCTGGAAAGCGGAGAGAGCTCATTAGAGGAATCCTTTGAATACTACGAGACAGGTATGAAACTTGTTAAGTCCTGCAATGATAAAATAGATAAAGTGGAAAAAAAGATAATTGTACTGGAGGAAAACGGTGAAGAACATGAACTTTGAGGATGAGTTGCTGAAACGGACCAAAGATGTGTGGGAGATTGTGGAAAGTTTCCTTCCGACTGTAGAGGGACATCAGAGCACTGTTCTTGAGGCAATGGATTACAGTATGCGGGCAGGCGGAAAGCGGCTGCGTCCTATGCTGATGAGGGAGACATACTGCCTTTTTGGAGGCATGGGTAAAGAGATAGAACCATTTATGGCAGCCATAGAGATGATTCATACCTCTTCTCTCATTCACGATGATCTTCCCTGTATGGATAATGATACCCTTCGCAGAGGACTTCCCACTGCCTGGGTGAAATTTGGATATGATATGGCGGTGCTGGCAGGTGACGGTCTTTTAATTTATTCCATGGAGACGGCAGCGAAGGCACTTGACTTTTCGGACAGGCCGGACCGGGTCGCCAGGGCTATGGGTATTCTTGCGCAAAAGACAGGCATATTCGGGATGATAGGCGGCCAGACGGTAGACGTGGAACTGGCTGGAAAGCCGATTCCAGGCGACAAGCTGGATTTTATCTACCGGTTAAAGACTGGAGCGCTTTTAGAGGCGTCCATGATGATTGGAGCGCTCCTTGGCGGAGCCAGTGAAGACGAATTAAAGGCAGTGGAAGAGATGGCATCAAAAATCGGACTTGCTTTTCAGATTCAGGATGATATTCTTGATGTAACAAGCAACGCCGAAGTATTAGGAAAACCCGTATTCAGCGATGAAAAAAATAATAAAACCACCTATGTAACATTGGAGGGATTGGAACAGGCGAAGTTGGCTGTAGAGAGAATTTCCGCAGAAGCAGTTGCCTGCCTTCAAAAGCTGCCGGGAGAGAACCGCTTTCTGGAAGAACTGATCCGGATGCTGGTTAACCGGGAAAAATAAAGGATTAAAACATTATGATGCTGGAACTGATTAACGGACCTGACGATATAAAGAAATTCTCCAAACAGGAGCTGACCATATTAAGTCAGGAAATCCGTGATTTTTTAATAGAAAAGATAAGTACCACAGGCGGTCATCTGGCCTCCAATTTGGGAGTTGTGGAGCTGACCATGGCAATTTATCTTGCTTTTGATCTGCCAATGGACAAAATTGTCTGGGATGTAGGGCATCAGTCCTATACCCATAAGATCTTAAGCGGAAGAAGAATGGAATTTGATGAACTGCGCCAGTACGGCGGCATGAGCGGTTTTCCCAAGAGAAAGGAAAGCCCCTGTGATGCCTTTGATACCGGGCACAGTTCTACTTCTATTTCTGCCGGACTGGGACTTGCCCAGGCAAGAGATGTGCTGGGGGAAGGTCATTTTGTGGTTTCAGTCATCGGTGATGGTTCCCTGACGGGAGGCATGGCATATGAAGCACTGAATAATGCAGCCCAGATGAAGAAAAATTTTGTTATTATTCTTAATGACAATAATATGTCTATTTCTGAAAATGTAGGCGGCATGTCCTCCTATTTAAACAGTATACGGACCGGGAATGGATATCTGGATTTAAAGAAACATGTTACCAATACCCTTTCAAGGATCCCGGTTATCGGAGAACCTCTGATTGAGAAGATCAGCCGGACTAAAAATGGCATTAAGCAGCTTTTAATTCCGGGTATGTTGTTTGAGAATATGGGGATTACCTATTTAGGACCGGTAGACGGCCATAATTTAAAGGCTCTGACAAGAACCCTGAAAGAGGCGAAGAAACTCGATCACACCGTACTGGTTCATGTGATTACCAAAAAGGGAAAAGGATATGCTCCGGCAGAAAAAAATCCGTCCAAGTTTCACGGGGTGGATCCCTTTGATATCCTGACTGGCAAGCCTAAAAAAGGAAAGAAGAATTTAAGCTATACAGATGTGTTTTCTAAAACCATCTGCCGTCTGGCAAAAGATGATAAAAAGATTGTAGCGGTTACCGCTGCGATGCCGGATGGAACCGGATTGAAACGGTTCTCAAACCTGTATCCGGACCGCTTTTTTGATGTGGGGATTGC
>SVDS01000047.1:2523-30860 GCA_015057715.1 Paenibacillaceae bacterium | reverse complement strand
CAGGATACTGCAGCACAAGAAGAAAGCAGCACGGAAGCTGTAAAAACAGATACAGAAAATAGCGTCAGTCCGGTAACAGTAAAAACCTGGGCTACAGTTACCAGTGAGAAATATACTGACCACGGAGCCCTGATTTACCGTTGGAACAGCCGGGTGCCGGAGGTAATCATTCCTGATAACCCCACTTCCCAGTATCTCATCAACCGGAACGTTAGAGAAAATGACCACAACACCAGGCGAAACAATTTCATCAACGATACCATGGAAATACCACCAGCAGAAGCCGGTAATCCACAGAATAATTACCTTTATACTTTTGATTATCAGGTACTGCGAAATGACGGAAGACTTTTAAGTCTGAAACAGAACGGAACCGATATCAGGGGAAATGACAGCAATGATACATTTGCCTTTTTAAGTTCCTATGATGTGGAAAATGGAAAGAGGATCACTCTATCTGCTCTTTCCAATGATCCGGAGGGATTGAAGCTGGCTCTAGCCCAGGCTGCGGCAGATCAGGCATCATCTGCCGGTAGCAGTTCCAACGCGTCCCTTCTGACCCAGATCATGTCTTCCGACCTCAGTCAATTTGCACTTTTAAAGGAAGGAATTTTATTATCTTCTCAGTGGAATGGTGGAAAAACCAGTTCTTCTACCGGTCAGGAAATACTGATCCCTTATAAGCAGATCGGAGATAAACTCAATGATTATGGGAAACAGCTCATGGCAGCTGCGCAAAAATCAGAAGATGAAGCCGTAAATGCCATGACACAACCAGATTATATATTTCCGGAAAGCAGCACAAGCCGTCTCACAGGAGGAGACTTACTGGAGGCTGATCCATCAATGCTGAGACTTGCAAGAAACGAAATCTATGCCCGCCATGGAAGAAAATTTGATGCAGCAGATATACAGGAATATTTCAACAGTAAATCATGGTATCACGCAGAGACGTCTCCCGCTGATTTCAAAGAGGATGTTCTAAACGAGATCGAAAAGAATAATCTGGAGCTGATTAAGACAGCGGAAAGTCAGCTGCCTGACAAAGAAATCACAGATGAAGGTGTTACGTTGAAACCAGACAAAGATTATCTACTGGATTTAGATGGTGATGGTGCCTGCGAAACCATTCGCTGGAGCAGTACCGAGGACTCGAAAGATTCTTATGAGAAAAGCCTCAAACTTTCTATTAATGGCAAGAGCCAGACCTCAATTCCGGAAAATGTAAGGGGCAACATCAGACTGTCGTCATTGGACCTTAATAAAAAGGATCAGCAGATTGAGCTTCACCTGGATATAACCCAGGATTCCGATTCCCTTTTCTCATACAGCTTCTTTCGTTACCAAAACGGCAGTCTGGAGTTGATTGGAGATCTGGCAGGTCCTGTCTGCGAAGGAAAGGGATCACTTTTCCGTGGGGGAGGATTAACAGCGGAGGGAGACGGTATTTTGAAAGTATCTGCAGATACCCCATTTTCTGGATCTACCCTCCAGTTTGGGTGTTACTACGTGGATCTGGTTTGGTCCTATGAAGACGGCAAATTGAAAGAAGTACCGCAGAACGTTTATTTCAATAAGAATTATGATATGATCACCAACGCGTTTCTTCACCAGAATCCGGAGAATTATTATGTAGTATCCCATACGTTTCCTGTTACAGCTGCTATGGAAGGGGATTCCCCCGCTTTCACTGTCAATCCTGGAGAAACCGTCTGCCCCATCGGATGGGCGGTAAAGGACGGACACGTCTATATCTTGGTAATGAACGAGGCCGGAGCCTGGGGATGGGCAAAGGAATCAGCCTGGGATGCAGATCCTGATACAGCCTATTATCTGGCAGTTCCTGCCTGGGGATAAAAAAACACCTTGCATCGGCAAAAAATAAAAGCCGTGCAAGGTGTTTTTTCGTTATGGAATCAGGCAAATGACTATTCTCCTGCAACGCCACCCGCATCCTCATCATCCTCATCAAGTTCCCTCATCAGCTGGGGAAAGCTCTCCCGCTCAAATTCCTGTATGGAGATAGATTTCTTGTTAGGGTTTGCGAAAACAAAGGTCTTGTCTACATTTTCCACATAATTCTGAATCTTATCATTGGTAGCGCTGATAATAGCCTGGAAACCAAGGCCGCGGATCAGCTCGATACAGCTTGCCACCTTTTCCCCATCCATCTTTGAAAATGCCTCATCAAGAACTACTAGACGAATTGTTGGGTTTCTCTGAATCTTCTGAGGTACATTGATCCGGTATGCCTGGGCAAAGCTGGCAAGAAGCGCCACGTAAAGGGGATTCTGCCCCTCTCCGCCGGAATTCTTCTTAATCATCTTGCTTAAACGGATCTTAATGACCTCATCTTCATTCTGAATCAGCTGCTGCATGTCAAAGGTCAGATAGGTACGGTAATCCGCATATTTATCCATATTCCTCTTTGCTTCTTCCATCTGCTCCGGGGTTGCATTTTCCGGCGGAATGAAGATATTAATGAGATCATTGATTAATTCCCCGTACTGGTTTTCATGTTCCATAGTGAAAAGATTCATCTGATTATCCAGGGAATCCGTCAGCTGGGAAGGGTTGATCTCTAAAGAATCATCCATGAACATGTCATAGTACCTGCCGTCCGGTCCCTTATTCTTCCCAATAACAAACTGATACTTGTCTTTTCCGAAATCCAGTCTGTTGATAATCCGGTTCAGCTCATCTCTTCTCTGCAGCGCATCCCGAATGGCGCTACGGATCTTAAACATAAAGTCGTCCTTAAAATGAAGGACTGCGGACTTCGCCTGTTCTGCTGCCATGTTTTTATATTCTTCCAGATTTGCGCACTCCATGATCTCCAGAAGACGGTCATATTCCTGATTATCCTCAGCAGTCAGTGAAAAGTTCCGGTTGGGATACTTACGCACATACTCGCCTCTTGCAGAGACAAGAAGGCAATACGCCTCTTCCCGGGCTTCCTCTGCTCTCTTTAAAAGAGCGAAGTAGCGGTCTTTTAAACGGTCATAGCGGGGAGTTTCATTTCCATCCAGAGATGTTTTTAATACTCCTTCCAGCTCCTGGTCGGCCTCCAGTGCCCGTTCCTTCGCCACCAGTTCTTCTTCCAACTGTACTGCTTCACGCTGGAATTCTTCTGCCTTTCTCTGAAGGTCTCCCATAAGACGGTCTAACGCCCTTAACTCGGCACGTTTTCCCTCGCAGAGACCTAAAATGGCTTCCCGCTCCTTTTCCCATTCCTCCACATTCTGGGCTTTCAGCTTTTCCAGCTTCTGCTCCAGCTTTCGGATTTCTTTCTCTTTTTCTTTAAACGAAGCGATTTCCTGCTGCCACTCTGCATAAACCTCTGTTCCCTCTGTTAAAGCTTCCAGAGAAAGAATGCGGCTGCATTCCCCGATTATCAGTTCCTGCGGCTTCTTCTCCGCCTCCATGGCTTCCAGATTCTTTTCCAGCAGACGGATTCTGCGGCGTACACTGTCCTTGCCGATATAGGCAAATCTGGTGTAATGATCGGGATTTATATGCTGTAAGCGGA
Organism: Paenibacillaceae bacterium; assembly: GCA_015057715.1. GTDB lineage: Bacteria > Bacillota > Clostridia > Lachnospirales > Lachnospiraceae > Lacrimispora. Next base: position 27,331 of record SVDS01000047.1, on the reverse strand, counting down.
AGGTGTGGTACAGCATACATTCTGGCGTGATACCAATCCGGCAGCTGCGGAGTTCTTCCAGGCTTTCGCATTTGATCACCTTTCCAAGGAGTAGATCCAGGTAAGGCTGCAAATAAGACTCTCTTACAATCACTTCTTCCACAAGAGAATTGGTAAGAACCTCATGGGTGCTCTCTCCTGCTCTCTCAGTATCCAGAACTGCCACATGAAAGGTTTCACTCTGATCCAGTTCCTCATAGACTTCCATGGCTGCTTTTGCATAGGCTGGAGCAACCACCAAAGACAGCTTGTGATTGCCTAAATATCCCTCTGCCGCATTTCTCCATTTCTCATCCCGGATATCCAAAAGATCCGCAAGAACGTGAACTTCCACTGCCTTGCCGGTCTTTTGAAGAAGACGTTGCTGGAGAAAGGTTTTCGCCCGCTCCACATGCTTTGGATAAGCTTTGCTTCCAGCTTTTAACTGGGTAAGTTCCTCACTGGTCTGACGCTCCCGTTTCTTAATCTCTCTCAAAAGGCTTTCCGCCTCTTTTTTCGTGTCCTCCGTCTCCTCCTGCATCTGGGCGATGGATTTCTTTAACCTGGCAAGTTTCTCCTCATCGATGGTATTTTTCTCAAATTCCTCAATGTCCCATATGGTCTGGTTGGAGGTGGATTCCTCATCAATCCATGCATTCAGGCGGTCTGCCGTCTGCTGCCACTTTACCACACTTTTATTTAAATGGTTCACCAGTTCCCTGGCTGACTCCAGCTGATTCTTTAAGTCCTCATATCCGGTGGAAGAAATCTGGCGGAGAAGCTCTTCTCCCTGCTTTGTCAGATCATTAATCTGAACATCCAGTCCAACTTTTCGCTCTTCCTGACGGGTATACTCCTCCCCTGAAAGACGGATCTTATCCTTCAGCGCCTGAATCCGGGTCTGATAGTCCAAAATCTCCATTTTACGGAAATAATAGGTGTTTGACCGGATCTCTTCATCCTTTTCCAGTACAGAATCGTAGAGCGATCTCATTTCCTTTAAATACCCAATCTCCACAAAGGTATCTTCGATCTTCTTTCTCATCCGCCCATACTGCATGACGCTTTCCTGCATGTCCTCAATGTGAATATCCTGTTCCATACAGATATATTCCTTAACGAAATCCTCCAGCCGTATATTCATGCGGAACGGTATTGCGCGCTTAAAGAGCAGAGGAAACTTCTCCGAATCCAAGCCCCCCAGATAGACATCATACAGCTGCCTGCGGAACCGTTCATTATGGGAAGTGGTAAAATACTCATCTTTCTCATAATGAACCTGAAGATAAGAAGTTACTTCATCAATTGTCATGGTTCTTGTCCCGGTGCGGTATTCATTTTCCCATAACGGGCCTTTGTGCCAGAAAAACTTCCTTGATATTTCATTGGTGGCCGTTTCCACATCAAAGATAATTCCCACACACTGGCATTCCCCGTTGTCTGTGCGCTTTAACTCCAGAGCAATGGTGGTTGAAAAATTCTGGTTCCGCAAATAGGCAAATTCATTATTTTCTCCAATATTCACCATTCCCCGCAGATATTCGATCAGGTTCCGGTCCGAATCGTCGGCAGCCGCCTTGTTAAAGAATCCTCTTCCGTCGGTATTGGCATAAAGCAGGATCTGCATGGCATCGATGACCGTTGATTTACCGCTGCCGGAATGGCCGGTAAAGAAATTGATCTCTTCATGAAAAGAGAGAGTCTTACGGGTAATGTAATGCCAGTTATTTAAAAGTATCCTGGACAATGCCTCAAAATTCTGATTCGTCATCGCTGTCTCCTTCTTCTTCAAATGATTCCAGCAGAGACCTTACGTCATCGCCAAATAAAACCACATTGATGCTGGGATAAATAATCATGCGGTTGTCCCCATCTAAATCTTCCAGTACATCAAGAGGCTCCAGAATCTGATATTTTTTCAGCAGAGCGATGGCACGGCGGATCTCCGTAACAGAGGGCTGCTTTTTGAAAAGCCGGTAATTGCCAAGCTTGTCGTGGATCTCGCTTATGGTGGTATAAACATTGATGCTGGTTGAAACTGCCGCCATCTGCTCATCGTAAATTAACTTCAGTACCAGTATGTAAAGGGTAGCAAGCTTTGGCAGCTTTTCTCCCATGGTGTCCTCTCCCTGTATGTATATCAGCCCCAGCTGGCTGTTCTCCAACACATTAATACCGCTGACAGCCAGATACGCCCGGATAAACTCAAGGTGCTTGTTGCAGACTTTAAACTCCTGGTTATAAATAAAACGGCTGGAACGCTTGTCATACCGATGTTCCAGAATAAAGGTCTGTTTTAACAACAGTCGGATCGCATCTCTTAACTCCGCCTTCTCTCCCTGCAAAAGCCCGTCATAATATGGAATCTGGCTGATTGAGCCAGTATATTCTTCATTTGTCATACTTCATTCCTCCTTACAAATACCAGCCGGGGATAACGGTACTTACCATTATCAACCAGCTCCGGATCCATATCCTCCACTTTATAAAGGCTTTTTCTCCTTATGGAATAATCATAAGCCAGAATCAGCTTTTCAAATTCCTCCGGTGTGCGGATCGTATCTTCCCTGACCTCCATACGCCCATCTATCATACGGGATTCAATATAGCTTTCAATTTCCTTCCTGCTATAACGGTTCTTCACCCGGTTTAGATTCAGAATCTCCTCTGCAGTCAGCTCCGTAGGTTCCTCATCCGGCACCAGTGTTTCCTTAAACTCCGTTCTGCTCTTTCTCTTTTTGTAAATGGATTTGTCAGAAAGAATTGCCATCTGGGATAAGTTCATGCAGTTCCCCGCTTTTTCAATTGCCTCTTCCGCATCATCCACAAGAGAAAGATGGTTTAATAACCGGATCACAAGACCTTTCATGTTATCTTCCTGATTGAGAAGATAGTTAAGCCTTGTTACCGTAGCACGGATGTAGCGGGAATGCTCCTTGTCCATATTGGAAATTCGGTGTTCGATGTGATCAAACCCCCGTTCAATCTGATCCAGCTTTTCAGCCACATCTGCGGCAGTCACCCGGTTGGCGCTTCGCCGGCTCATCTCTTCCATCCACCCAATATCGTCCCTAAGACTGCCGATCCACCGTTTAATATCATTTTTGTAAAGATAAAAGTTATCCGACGTCTTCAAAATGTGGTACTTCTTTTTTACGATCTCCTCCACATAACCTTCCAGATGCTCTTTTAACAACTCCCCATACGCTTTCTGCTCCAATAGACTTGCAAAGAACTTATCCATGTTATGCAACATATCCTGCAATGACTTATTGAGCCGCTTCGTATTAACATAAGCCGTATTTAAAAGGCTGATTCCCGCCCTGGGATCATGTTTCAAAGAGAAAAGAATGGCGTAAATGTTCTGAATATAAATCTGTGTCTCATCCTCTTCGTCACTGGAAAGCTTAAAAAATGCCTCAATCATGACAGCGGCATAATCAGGAATTACGATATTTACCGTCATGGAAGCATAATCATCCACCTTGCGAAGCCAGCCTGCCCTCAAAAGCCAGTTTAATACTCTGGAAGCAGGGGGCAGCAATTCATCTGCCTCATCTTCCAGCTCATCCTGCCAGATCACAAGCCGTTTCTGAACAAAATACTCCTCTAAAACCTGCAGGCACACCTCACGGCTTAAAAAGTAGTTGCTGTATTCATATTCTTCATTAATTCTTAAAAGAGCTTCTATGTAAGTAGACCGGTTTATGGAACGAAAAAGTCCCCAGAAACGGTCCGGTATCTCATTCATCAGTATCATGGTTGTTTTGACTCATCTCCCATCGCTTCATTATTTCTATAAAAACAGACAGAAAGAAACGGCTATCATCCTACATGACAGCCGTTTGATTCTTCGTTCCTTATTGTATCTGATTCAAGGCTATTGCCCTTATTATACCAAAAATCTCCATTTGTTACAATCAGTTTGTGAAACGGTCAAACCATCATAACTCCGTTTTGTCCTCAGTGTCACCACGAAATTCTTCTGTTTTCGCCTTAACTTCCTCTTTCACCCAATCGGTCAGTCCGTCTTTTGGCTCCTCAGATGCTTCGTCTTCTCCTGACTCTCCGTCTGATTTCACTGGCTCCGGAATTCCTTTTGCTTCACGGAAGATCTTCATAAATTCTTTGCCTGTAATGGTTTCTCTCTCGATTAAGAATTCTGCAATCTGATCCATAATATCCCGGTTTTCCATCAGAAGATTCTTAGCTTCTTCATAAGCTTCTTTTAACATCTTCATGACTTCTTCATCGATCTGGGAGGAGGTTGCTTCTGCACAGTTCATAACCATTCTTCCGCTTAAATACTGATCTTCTTTTGTAGCAAGACCGATCAGTCCAAATTTATCCGACATACCGTACTGGGTAATCATGGCACGGGCAACCTTGGTGGCCTGCTCGATATCATTGGCTGCTCCAGTGGTAATGGAATCAAAAACAATTTCCTCTGCCGCACGTCCGGCTAAGTAACCAACCAGCATGGCATGAAGCTCTTTCTTGGAGTTTAAGAACTTCTCTTCCTCCGGCACATGCATTACATATCCCAGCGCTCCCATGGTTCTTGGAACAATGGTGATCTTCTGCACCGGTTCTGCATCCTTTTGAAGGGCGCTGACTAAGGCATGGCCAACTTCATGATAGGATACGATCCGTCTCTCTTCCTTATTAAGAACCCTGTCTTTCTTTTCCTTACCAACTAAGACAACTTCAACTGCTTCAAACAGATCCTTCTGGGATACTGCATGACGTCCGTTCTTTACTGCCAGAATAGCACCTTCATTAATCATGTTGGCAAGATCGGAACCAACAGCACCGGAAGTTGCAAGTGCGATGGCATCTAAATCCACTGTATCATCTAAAAGTACGTCTTTAGCATGAACCTTTAAGATGTCCACACGGCCTTTTAAATCTGGCTTATCTACGATAATCCGGCGGTCAAAACGACCGGGACGAAGGAGTGCGGGATCCAGGATCTCCGGGCGGTTGGTAGCTGCCAGAACCAGAAGGCCCTTGGAAGAATCAAAACCGTCCATCTCGGAAAGGAGCTGGTTTAACGTCTGCTCTCTTTCATCGTTGCCGCCGCCAAATCTGGAGTCACGGCTCTTACCGATGGCATCTACCTCATCAATAAATATAATACAGGGAGCGGATTCCTGTGCCTGCTTAAATAAGTCACGGACACGGGAAGCACCAACACCCACAAACATCTCTACAAAATCCGAACCGGAAAGAGAATAGAAAGGAACGTGAGCCTCACCTGCAACAGCCTTGGCAAGAAGCGTCTTTCCTGTTCCGGGAGGGCCTACTAAAAGGGCTCCCTTGGGAAGCTTGGCACCGATCTTTGTATATTTTCCGGGATTATGAAGGAAATCAACGATCTCTGTTAAGGATTCCTTGGCTTCATCTTCACCTGCCACATCTTTAAAGGTAATTCCTGTTTCTTTCTGGACGTAGACCTTGGCATTGCTCTTTCCAACGCCCATCAGTCCGCCGCCGCCTACGCGACGCATCATAAAGTTCAGTAAGAAGCCCATTGCTGCAAATAAAAGAAGATAGCTGACAATGGTCTGGATGAAAAAGTTTCCATCCCGGCGCGTCCTTACGGTTTCCACACCAGCAGTTCGAAGACGCTCTGCCAGGTTTAAATCGTTGTCCATTCTTACCGTATAATAGCTGACACCCGGCTTATATTCCTCCCAGGTCTTCTTGGGAGTAATGGTGATTCTGGTATCCTCAACAATAACCGATTCCACCTGTTTTTGATCTACCATATTCATAAAGATATCATAGCTTAATTCTTTATTCGTCCTCGTCGTTATGGCATTATGCAGATACGAGATGCCTGCTACCGCAATCAGAAACGCTGTAACCCAGATAACGATGGCCTGGGCATTCTTAGGCATTTTGTTATTCTGATTCTTGTTATCCATCTGTGTAAATTCTCCAATCCGGATAGTTTCTACCCATTCTATACCTCTATCATTATATTGTCATTCTCCCCATAAATCAAGAAAAGAATTATTAAATACTTATAAACACGCGGACTGGATGGAATTCACATTTTGAAAAAAATTTTTAACGTTCTTCCCGGAAATAAGCCCGCCCCAGACTGGCCGGCGGCTGATGCTCTCTTTCCTTTCTAAGGCTTGTTATTATCAATACGACAATGGTCACTATATAAGGCAGTGCTTTAAAAATTTCCTGAGTGCTGCGGCTGAGTCCCGGAATATATAAATAAAGGATGTAAAGACCACCAAACAACAGGGAACCCCAGATGGCATTTACCGGTTTCCAGAGAGCGAAGATAACCAGAGCGATGGCAAGCCAGCCTCTGTCGCCGAAACCGTTATTGGTCCAGGTTCCGCCGGAATATTCCATAACAAAATAAAGTCCGCCAAGTCCGCTTAAACCGCCTCCGATACAGGTAGCAAGATACCGGTATGCAGTCACATGAATACCTGCTGCATCTGCTGTGGATGGGCTTTCGCCAACTGCTCTTAAATTCAGTCCTTTTCTGGTTTTATTTAAGAAAAAGGAAAGTAAAATGGCTAAAATAATGGCAAGATAGGTTAAAAAGCCATAAGAGAAAAACGCCTGACCGATCACACCCAGTTTAGAAAGTCCTGGTACTGGTGTCTTAAATGCTGCTCCAGTCACTGCAACGGAAATCTGTCCAACTCCGCCAGCCAGCTTTGATAAGGAACCACCGAAAAAGTTACCGAATCCCACACCAAACGTGGTCAGTGCAAGACCGGTTACGTTCTGGTTTGCGCGAAGGGTAATGGTTAAAATACTGTAAATCAGACCGCCCAGTGCCGCACATAAAAATGCACATAAGAATGATATAATAACGCCTACCAGACCATTTGGCTGAGCTGTGTTATTCTCATAAAGGAAGGCGCCGATCAGTCCGGCAATTCCTCCCATATACATCATGCCCGGAATTCCAAGATTTAAATTACCGGATTTTTCCGTCAGAATTTCTCCCAGGGCTCCATAAAGGATTCCGATTCCCTGACCAATGACTTTTTGAATAAATATTACCAAAAATCCCATGAACGTTTCTCCTTCCTATTCTTCTGACCCAGCCTGTTTTGCGCTTCTTATTCTTACTTTATAATCAATAAAAAATTCACAGCCCAGGATGAAGAACAGAATAATACCTGTAATTACATCGGCGGCATTTTCATTTAAATTGAACTGGGAAGCAATCTGACCTGCACCTTTTTGCATGAAAACAAGGAAAAAGGATACTAAAATCATGGCAAAGGTATTAAACTTACTCATCCATGATACGATGATGGCGGTGAAGCCTCTGCCTCCTGCCGTACTGGTGGAAATCGTATGGCTGGCTCCGCTTACAATGATAAAGCCTGCAATTCCACAGACTGCACCGGAAATCGCCATGGTTCTTAAGATTACCTTCTTTACATTAATTCCGGCATATCTGGCAGTGTTGCCGCTTTCGCCCACTACCGCTATTTCATATCCCTGTTTGCTGTATCTTAAATAAATAAACATGGCCACAGTCAGAGCCAGTACAATCACCAGATTCCAGCCGTATTCCAGACCGAACAGCTTTGGAAGCCAGCCTCCTTTTGTTGCGGAATTAATGGTACCTACGGAGTTGGAGCCTTTGGGATTTTCCCAGAAAATGATTCCAAAGGTGACAACCTGCATGGCAACGTAATTCATCATCAGGGTGAAAAGTGTTTCGTTGGTATTCCAGTAAGCCTTAAAAAATGCCGGAATAATTGCCCAAACCAGGGCTGCCAGAGCACTTCCTGCTAACATGAGAGGAAATAATATCACAGGAGGAAGGGTATTTCCCAAATAAATCATCATGGCTGCAGAAGTCACACCTCCGATGAGTATCTGTCCTTCTGCTCCGATATTCCAGAATCTCATCTTAAATGCAGGTGTAATACCAACTGCTATACAAAGAAGTACCAGCGTATCACGGATGGTCATCCACGCACGCCGCTTCGTTCCCACTGCTCCATCAAAAATCCCTTTATAAACCTCCACCGGATTCAGTCCAGTGAGAGCGATAATAACACCTGCGCAGACAACCAGAGACAGTGCCACGGCAATCAGACGGATCAGCCAGGCCTTCCATGGCTCTATGGCTTCCCGCTTTGTCATCTGAAAAACCGGTTCCCTTCCTTTACTCATCCTTGTGTTCCTCCTGTCTTCATCATCAGTTTTCCGATTTCTTCTTTTGTGGCAGTCCTTCCGTCTACAATGCCGCTGATTTCTCCGCCGCACATAACCAGAATCCTGTCACAAAGCTCCATCAATACGTCAAGATCCTCTCCTACGCAGACAACCGCAGTTCCCTGCCTCTTCTGCTCATTGAGAAGATGATAAATGGTGTAAGAGGAGTGAATATCAAGTCCCCGTACCGGATAAGCAACCAGCATAACCGCCGGAGCCAGGGAGATCTCTCTTCCTACTAAAACCTTCTGAACGTTACCTCCGGAAAGCTTCCTAACCGGTACAGTTGTTCCAGGAGTAGCAATCTCAAGTTCTTCAATCAGACGCTCGGCAAGACCCTTTGGTGCTTTTCGGTCTGCAAAAAACGGTCTGCCCTTCCGGTAGCTTCGAAGCATCATATTGTCTGTCATATCCATGGCTCCCACAAGTCCCATTCCCAGACGATCCTCGGGAACAAAGGATAAACGGACTCCGATTCTGGCAATCTCTGCAGCTGACATGGAAGTAAGTTCCTTTTCCCCGCCCTCCGGTGGATAATAGGAAATGGAACCTTCTGCGGAGGGAACCAGGCCTGCAATTGCTTCTAAAAGCTCTCTCTGTCCGCTTCCTGCCACGCCTGCGATTCCAAGGATTTCACCGCTGTTGGCAGTAAAGGAGGCATTGTTTAAGGTCTTTACCCCTTCCCTGCTGATACAGGTCAGTCCCTTTACATTGAGACGCTCCTTGGGGTTTACAGGGTCCGGGCGCTCGATGTTTAAGCTCACTTTTTTTCCAACCATCATCTCGGTTAAGGATTCTTCTGTGGCATCTTTCGTTTCAATGGTACCGATGTATTGTCCTTTTCTTAAAACAGCCACCCGGTCAGACAGGGAAAGAACCTCGTTGAGTTTATGTGTAATAATGATAATGGAATGACCGGCTTTTTTCATGTTGCGCAAAACGGCAAACAGACGGTCAGCTTCCTGAGGGGTTAAAACGGCGGTCGGCTCATCAAGAATTAAAATATCAACTCCGCGGTAAAGCATCTTTACGATTTCAACTGTCTGCTTCTGGGAGACGGACATTCGGTAGATTTTCTGGTCTGGATCCAGATCAAATCCATATTTGCCGGTCAGTTCATTGATCTTGTCATTCACTGCTTTCCGGTCCAGAATCTCTTTTCCAGGCAGTCCCAGAATGATGTTCTCTGCTGCAGTAAGCACATCTACCAGTTTGAAATGCTGATGAATCATACCAATTCCCAGATCAAAGGAGTCTTTCGGCGACCGTATGGTGACCTCTTTCCCATGAATCAATATCTGTCCCTCATCCGGATAGTAAATACCCGAAATCATATTCATGAGAGTGGTCTTTCCGCTTCCGTTCTCACCAAGAATTGAGAGAATCTCTCCTTTTTTTAATGACAGGCAGACTTTGTCATTGGCAACTACCTGGCCAAACCGTTTTGTGATATTTTTAAGTTCAATGGCATTATTTTCGTTCACCCGGCTAACCTCCGTTTCATTTTTTCCTCATTTTTCCATTGTCTCATAAAACCCAAAAAGCGGGCCAGATAGTCTGGCGCCGCTTTCTGTTCATATCCGGCGAAATCTTATTTATCGATGGTAGTAATGCCATCAATTAAAATATCAAATGCCGGTGCGGATCCGTGCTCAGATTCATGGAAATAACCATCTTCAATATACTCAACATCGCTTCCGTCTTTTTTATAGGTCTCCAGTTTTTTGCCGCCTACAGTGAAGGTAGAGGTATCGAATACATGAAGAGTTCCTGCCTTGATGGCATCTTCCACTTCTTTTACCTTCTCCTCTGTTCCAGGAGCTACAGCATCTTTGTTCAGTTCTGTAATGGAGTTTGCTCCCTCTTTGTATCCCTGGCACCAGTCAGTCTCAATGGCCTTGCCGTCAATGACACTCTGTACTGCGTAGGTTACATATGGGCCCCAGTCGATGGATGCAGAAGTAAGTGCTGTCTTAGGAGCAGTTGCGATCATGGAAATGTTATATCCAACGATCGGAACGCCTGCTGCCTCACATGCAGTAGGAGCACCGGTTGTATCAGCATGCTGGCTGATTAATACGCAGCCGTCAGAGATAAGGGCATCTGCTGCTTCCTTCTCAAGATCAAAGCTTGCCCAGCTGTTTGTATACTTCACTTCCATGGTTGCTTCCGGACATACGGAACGAACACCTAAGAAGAAAGAAGTATAACCACTGATTACCTCTGCATAAGGATAAGCGCCTACATAACCAACTTTTACTGCATCCTTATTTACTTTGCCGTCTTCTACCATCTTGTTTAACTTAAGACCTGCAACAACACCAGATACATAACGTGATTCATAAACGTTTGTAAAGTAGTTGTGCATGTTGCTCAGTCCGCTTGTTGCAGCCTGATAGCCGGTTGCATGACAGAACTGTACATCTGGATACTCTTTTGCAGCTTCCAGCATATAGGATTCATGTCCGAAACTGTTTGCGAAAATGATGTTACAGCCCTGATCAGCCAGATCCATTGCTGCATCCTTACAGGTTTCATCTTCCGGTACATTCCATTTAATAATGATCTGATCGTCTGATAAACCAAGAGCCTTTTTCATTTCCATGGCTCCCTTGTAATGAGCTGCTGTATAGCCCTCATTCTCATCACCAACATAGATAAATCCAACTTTTAAATCTTCTTTGGCAATGCCGCCTTTGGCAGCTTCTGTGGTTTCAGCTTTCGACTCTGTCTTGCCAGCTTCTGAAGCCTGTGTCTCTGTTTTCTCTGCTGCGGTAGTCGCTTTTGGAGCGGAACCTCCGCACGCTGACAGGGACAGTGCCATTACACTTACAAGTGCAAGTCCCACCATTTTCCTCAATTTCATAGACTTTTCCTCCTTAAACATCAGCTGGGACCATGAAAAAAAGCGTCAGGAAGGGCCAATGGCTCACCTGACGCAATTGTCATACCCTTATTTAATGTGAAAATACATTTATTAGTATATCATTATTTTTTCGCTTGTCAATAAGGAAGATTAATATCTGGACAAATTTTTCTTAACCTCTGAGATGATTTCTTTGACCTTTTCCGGACATAATATTCATAGTAAATGTTTCCACTTAATTATCTTAGTTTTTTTAATTTACCACTAGATTTTTTATCAAAAAAGACGTATAATACTTTTTTTGAAAATATCCCCATACCATCACAGAAGGAGGTTACACTGTTATGTCAGTGAAATACGTATTTGTCACCGGAGGCGTTGTATCCGGACTTGGCAAAGGTATTACCGCAGCATCGCTTGGACGATTGTTGAAAGCCAGAGGCTACAAAGTTACAATGCAAAAATTCGATCCTTACATCAACATTGATCCAGGTACTATGAATCCGGTTCAGCATGGAGAAGTCTTCGTCACAGAGGACGGCGCAGAAACAGACCTTGATCTTGGTCATTATGAGCGGTTTATCGACGAGAGCTTAACAAAGAATTCCAATGTTACCACTGGTAAAGTTTATTGGAACGTACTGACCCGTGAACGGCGCGGGGATTTCGGGGGAGGCACCGTACAGGTTATCCCTCACATTACCGACGAAATAAAGAGCCGTTTTCACCGCAACCACAATTCCTCCGATACTGAGATAGCTATTATAGAAGTAGGCGGAACGGTAGGTGACATCGAAAGCCAGCCTTTCTTAGAGGCGATCCGACAATTCCAACACGAAGTAGGCCACGAAAATGCGATTTTAATCCACGTGACCCTGGTTCCATATCTGAAAGTTTCCGGCGAACTGAAAACAAAACCAACCCAGGCCAGTGTAAAAGATTTACAGGGAATGGGTATCCAGCCCGACATCATCGTATGCCGTTCCGAACTGCCCCTTGATGACGGAATCCGCAGCAAAATCGCACAATTCTGTAATGTTCCCAAGACACACGTAATACAAAACTTAGACGTGGAAGTATTATATGAACTCCCTCTTGTAATGGAAGAAGAACACTTGGCTCAGGTTGCATGCGAGAGCTTACATTTACCATGCCCGGAACCTGATTTAAAGGATTGGGCCGCTATGATCGATAACTGGAAACATCCAGAGCATGAAGTAACCGTGGCTCTTGTAGGAAAATACATCCAGCTTCACGACGCTTATATTTCCGTAGTGGAAGCTTTAAAGCACGGCGGAGTTGAAAGCCGCGCAGACGTTCATATCAAGTGGGTGGATTCAGAACTTGTTACCGACGAGAACGCTTCCGAATACTTTGGTGATGTAGACGGAATTCTGGTTCCCGGAGGTTTTGGAAGCAGGGGAATCGAAGGCAAGATATCCACAATCCGTTATGCAAGAGAAAACAACATTCCGTTCCTCGGTCTCTGCCTCGGCATGCAGATGGCAATCGTGGAATTTGCCCGCCACGTAGTCGGTTTTGAAGATGCCCATTCCGTAGAGCTTGATGAAACCACCACTCATCCGGTCATTCATTTAATGCCTGACCAGAACGGGATTGAAGATATCGGCGGAACTCTCCGCCTTGGTTCCTATCCATGTGTCCTGGACAAGTCATCAAAGTCCTTTGAAGTTTATGGAGAAGAACTGATTCATGAACGTCACAGACACAGATATGAGGTAAATAACGATTACCGTGATGATTTAATCAAAGCAGGTATGAAATTATCCGGTATCTCACCAGATGGTCGTATCGTGGAAATGATAGAAATTCCGGAACACCCATGGTTTATTGCTACCCAGGCACATCCAGAACTGAAATCCAGACCCAACAGGCCTCACCCCCTGTTCAGGGAATTCATTCGTGCTGCTGTTAATCATAGGTAGAATGTATTTATTTATAATATGGAGCCCGCACTCTCTCAACAGGAGGCGGGCTCTTTTTTTATCTGATAAAACAGACACCAGTAAACTCCATTGTTTCCACTAAGTTACCAGAACTCGGAACTCGCTTCCATTGCTAAGGCTTCATTTTAGTTCTTAAAATAAGAATTTACTTTATATTATTATTTTCTTTCATTTTTTTCTTGCACTTTTCTCATCTTCTGCTATAATATAATGCAACGTGTGTCTACACGGAGGACACTTGTTCTCGCGTGAGATACACAAAAAGGAGGATAAAATTATGAAATTGAAAAAAGTATTTGCACTGACTATGGTTGCATGCTTAAGCGCCAGTGTAATCGCCGGATGCAGTTCCAGTCCCCAGTCTGCAAAGGATAACGGTGAGAAGGTAATCAAGATCGGAGTTTTTGAACCAACCACCGGAGAGAACGGCGGCGGCGGTATGCAGGAAGTATTAGGTATGCGATATGCAAACAAGACTCACCCGACTGTGAAGATCGGCGGAGAGGAATATCAGGTTAAATTAGTGGAAGTTGATAATAAATCTGATAAGACGGAAGCCGTGAACGCAGCGCAGAAACTTGTCAGCGAAAAAGTATCCGTTGTACTGGGCAGCTATGGTTCTGGTGTATCCATTGCAGCCGGACAGATCTTCGCAGATGCAAAGATTCCTGCAATCGGAGCTTCCTGTACCAATCCTCAGGTTACTCAGGGCAACGATTTCTATTTCCGTGTATGCTTCTTAGATCCGTTCCAGGGAACTGTTATGGCAAACTATGCCAATGACAACGGAGCGAAGAAAGCGGCCATTATCACCCAGCTTGGCGACGACTATTCCTCCGGACTTGGTTCTTTCTTTAAGACAGCATTTACCAAACTTGGCGGAACCATTGTAAGCGAAGAACAGTTCCAGACCAACCAGACAGATTTCAAGGCAATTTTAACCAATATCAAGGCACAGAACCCTGACATCATCTTTGCACCATCTTCCATTACATCGGCACCGCTTATTATTAAGCAGGCACGCGAGCTTGGTATTACCGCAACCATTGCCGCAGGTGATACATGGGAGAACTCAACCATCATTGAAAATGCAGGCGACTCTGCCAATGGCATCGTGCTTTCTACTTTCTTTGATGAGGCAGAACCGGCTAACGATGAGGCTGCTGCATTCATCTCCGGATTTAAGACCTACTTAAAAGAACAGAAACAGGATGAAATCATTCCTGCCGTATCAGCTCTTGGTTATGACGCTTACCTCTGCGCTCTTAAGGCAATTGAAACGGCTGGCTCCACAGATGGCACCGCAATCCGAGATGCATTAAAGGGTGTTACCATTGACGGTGTCACTGGAAACATTTCCTTCGATGAAAACGGCGACGCAAAGAAAGATATGGCATTTATCAAGACCGTTGAAGGCGGCAAGTTCAAATTCTTAACAACAACTACAGTAAAATAAACGCACATACCGCGACAAAGCAGTCACGAACGGATGAGTGGGGACGTAATTATTTCCCCACTCGTTCCATTTGGAGGCTGATTTTATGCATATTCCATACTAAACAGATAGGAGGCATTTTGCCACATGAGTCTTTCAACCTTCTTACAGCAGTGCCTGACCGGTATCTCCTTAGGCGGTGCTTACGCACTGATTGCCATTGGTTACACACTGGTTTACGGCATCCTGCGGCTCATCAATTTCGCACACGGTGACATCTTTATGATGGCAGGCTATTTTATGATTTTCGCAATGGCAACGTTTCCATGGTATATCGCCATTCCCATCGTCTTACTCATCACCGTCTTTTTAGGTGTTTCCATTGAGCGGGTGGCATACCGTCCTTTACGTACCGCACCAAGAATGTCCGTTATGATTTCTGCAATCGGTGTTTCCTACCTGCTGCAGAACCTGGCTACCTACTTATTTACGGCACTGCCAAAGGGCTATCCGGAAATTCCGTTTTTAAAGAAGATTTTCAAAATCGGCGGCCTTTCCGCATCTTTCGTAACCTTTCTCACACCAGTACTTACTTTAATCATTGTATACGCCCTGATCGTTCTCATTAATAAAACAAAAATCGGAATGGCAATGCGTGCCGTTTCCAAGGATTACGATACTGCTTCCTTAATGGGAATCAAGATCAACCGCGTTATCACCTTTACATTTGCCATCGGTTCTCTTTTAGCTGCTGTAGGCTCTATTCTGTATTTTACAGACCGTATGACCGTATTTCCATTCTCCGGTTCTTTACCTGGTCTGAAATGTTTCGTAGCAGCAGTTTTCGGAGGTATTGGAAGCATTCCCGGCGCTGTAATCGGCGGATTTATCCTGGGACTTGGGGAAACAGCTCTGGTTGCCATGGGTTATTCCACGTTCAGCGACGCATTTACCTTTGTTCTGTTAATCATCATTCTCCTAATCAAGCCTACCGGCCTGTTTGGTGAGAAGACAACCGATAAAGTGTGAGGTGTCATCTATGAAAAAGAAAGCATTTTCCAAAAACAAACTTTATACCCTGATCGCCTTGCTGTTCATCATCGGCATTCTTGGCTTTTTACAGGCTAACAGCGCCCAGTACAGCTATCAGATCTCTATATTGGAACGAAGCGCTATTTATGCAGTGGTAGCCGTTTCCATGAACTTACTCACTGGATTTACCGGTCTGTTCTCTCTTGGCCAGGCTGGTTTTATGGCAATCGGAGCTTATACGGTGGCCATTCTTACCATCCCTGTGGATACCAGAGCCAGCGTTTACTATGTAGACGGCATCGCGCCCTTCCTGGCAAATCTTCAGTGCCCATACTGGCTTGCACTGATTATCGCAGGACTGTTTGCCGCAGGAGTTGCAGCCCTGATCGGTATTCCGGTTCTCCGTTTAAAAAGTGATTATCTGGCAATTGCAACTCTGGGATTTTCCGAGATTATCCGCGCGGTAATCGCTGCCCCCCAGTTAAACAAGATAACAAACGGTTCTTACGGATTAAAAAGTATTCCGGGTTTTCCAAACCTGTTTGTGGCATTCGGACTTTGTGCCCTTTGTATCCTTTTAATGGTTCTTTTGATCAATTCCTCTTACGGCCGGGCATTTAAGGCTCTCCGTGAAGATGAAGTGGCTGCTCAGGCCATGGGACTGAATCTGTTCCGCTATAAGGAGCTGGCATTTATTATCTCCTCTTTTTTCACTGGTGTAGGCGGAGGTCTTCTGGCTATCTTTATGCGTTCCATTGAATCCAAGACCTTTTCCATTAACCTGACCTATGATATTCTGCTGATTGTGGTTCTTGGCGGTATCGGAAGTGTTACCGGCAGCGTAATCGGATCTTTCCTGGTTACTGCAGGCAGAGAATGGCTGAGATTCTTTGACAATCCGCTTTACATCGCAGGCGTTCAGATTCCACTGTTCCGTTCCGGTTTTCGTATGGTTATCTTCTCCATTCTTCTTATGGCAGTGGTACTCTTCTATCGCAGAGGTATTATGGGAAGCAACGAATTTTCCTGGAATGGACTGTTCCGGCTGATAAAAGGAATCCCTGGCAAACTAAAAAAGAAAAATAAAGCACAGAAGGGAGAAAAAGCATAATGTCAGTGACAGCAAAAACCCGTGCAAATGTACTTCATATGCAGGACGTTACCATGCAGTTCGGCGGTGTTGTGGCGGTAAACGGCTTAACTCTCGACGTAAATGAGGGGGAAATCGTAGCTTTAATAGGCCCTAACGGTGCTGGAAAAACCACTGCATTTAACTGTATGACCGGTATTTATGAACCCACCTTCGGACAGGTGGATTTTATGGGGGAAACCATTCTCTCCAATACTCCCAAAGGAAAGATGCAGAAAATGTATCTGGGAGAAGTAAAACCCAGACCGCTCTCCATCGTACGCAATACACCGGACATCATAACAAAAAAAGGAATTGCCCGTACCTTTCAGAATATCAGGCTGTTTGGTCAGCTCACCGTTTTTGACAACGTACTGATTGCAAAACATATGAGGGCAAAACAGAACGTATTCTCTGCTACCCTGCGCTTAAACAGCAGGGAAGAAGCCAGAATGCGGGAAGAAACCTCCGCTCTTTTGGAAGAACAGAACTTACTTCATTTAAAAGATGAAATTGCCTCTTCTCTTCCTTACGGTCTTCAAAGACGTCTGGAAATTGCCAGAGCCCTTGCTACTGAGCCGAAATTCTTACTTCTTGATGAACCGGCTGCAGGCATGAATCCTCAGGAGACCCAGGAGCTCACTGATTTTATTAAACAGATCCGTGATTCCTACCATCTGACTGTATTAATGATTGAACACCATATGGATCTGGTTATGCAGATCTCCGACCGCATCTACGTTCTGGACTTCGGTAAACTGATTGCACAGGGTACCCCGGAAGAAATCCAGAATAACGAACGGGTAATTGAAGCATATCTGGGGGTGAGTGACGATGCTGAAGATTGATAACTTAAGAGTAAACTACGGCGGAATTGAAGCCGTGAAAGGAATCTCCTTTGAAGTACCGGACAAAAGCATTGTGACCTTAATCGGTGCAAACGGAGCTGGTAAAAGCACCACTCTCCGCTCCATCGTAGGTCTTGCAAAGCCTTCTGCTGGAAGCAGCATCACTCTGGATGGTCAGGAGTTAATCGGTATGGATACTCCGGACATTGTTGCAAAGGGTATCGCACTGGTTCCAGAGGGACGCCGGGTATTTCCGGATATGACAGTAATCGAGAATATTAAAATCGGAGCCTATTTAAGAAATGACAATCTGGATGAGGATATTAACTGGGTCTATGATTTATTTCCACGGCTTAAAGAACGAAGCTGGCAGCTTTCCGGAACACTCTCCGGAGGGGAACAGCAGATGCTGGCAGTTGCCAGAGCTCTTATGAGCCACCCGAGAATCCTTATGATGGATGAACCGTCTCTTGGTCTTGCACCACTGATTGTAAAGGATATCTTCTCAATCATTAAGGAGATCAATAAAAAGGGCGTGACAGTCCTCTTAATCGAGCAGAACGCCAATATGGCGCTTCATACAGCTGACGTAGGATATGTACTGGAAACCGGAAGGATCACCATGTCAGGACCTGGTAAAGAGCTTCTTGCAGATGAATCTGTAAAAGCTGCTTATCTGGGAAAAAAGAAAGATTAACAAAAAACGCAGACAGGGATATGACTGAATTGTCATACATCTGTCTGCGTCTTTAATTAATCGATTACCCGTCGAATGGTAACCGGTCTTCTGTAATCCCAGGAGGAGATTTTTATCCCACTTCTTCGGTTGGCCGCATGAACAATCTTCCCCTGCCCGATATACATGGCAACGTGATCGATTTCCCTGCCGCTTGCGTAAAACAAGAGGTCGCCCGGTTCCATGCTGGAAGACGGAATCGCCTGTCCTTCGGCAGCCTGCTGCCTGGAGGTACGATCCAGCTGGACGCCTGCCGCATGCTCCATCACATATTGAATGAAGCCAGAGCAGTCAGCGCCTGTATTGGGGTTTGTTCCGCCCCAGCGGTACGGATTTCCAACGAATTTCACCGCATAGCTTACCACCTGGGTTCGCAAATCCCCATTTTTCTCTGCCTCCGGAATGGTATAGGCAATGGTAGCGTTCTCCGGCGCATAAGCATACACAATTTGTCCGTTGTATTCAATTTTGGCCCAGCCTCCGTTACGGGAAATGTAACGGTACGTTTCGCCCTCATGAATTCTTCCAACAATTTCTGAATTCGTATCAGGCTGTTTGCGGACACGAAGGGTCTCAATGTCTACCCGGAGCATCAGCTGCATATCGTAATATGCGATTGCTCTGGCCTCCTGCCCAGTGGCTAAGTATTTTCCGTATACATAACCGGTTACCTGCCCTGATTTTATTTTATACCAGCCATTCTCTTCCGACAGCACACTGCTGCCTGAGTGGCTTCTTAATTTCCCTACGATTTCCGCATCGTTCTTTGGTTCTTTCCTGATGTTCAAGGAATCCTCCACAACTGCTACTCCAAGGTTGTTAAAAATAGTATTGAAGGTTCCATACCTCACTTTTTCCTGCGTAAGACCGGCCGTGTTACCCGTCGACTTCTGCTCTCTGGATTGCTGATATTGATCCATATAGACCTCCACGCCTGCTACAGGCGATCCGGTCCTGACGTCAGTCTCTGTTCTTGCGGCCTGTACATCTGCTGTTCCCATCCATACGGTACACCCGCAGGCGATGGCAAAGCCAAGTACTTTCCATGCTTTGTCAGTCATATGCACTTTCCTTCGCAAGTTTTTTGATTGTGAAACGGGCGGTTAAAATGCCCTTTTCCTACTGCAACTGAGTGATTTCTGTTCCAGGCAGGTTCTTCAAATATTCTAATCCCAGTTCCCTGTCTTTTCCTATCTGTTCTTTTAACTGCTCAAGCCCCTCAAATTTCCGTTCCGGACGGATGAAGTGTAAAAGCTGTACCTCTATAGTCTTTCCATAAATATCCTGATTTATACCAAAAATGTAAGTTTCTGCTCCTACTGGAGAAATCCCCTCTACTGTGGGTTTTCTTCCAATATTGGTAATTCCGCCGTAATAAGTACCATCTACGTAAACACGGGACACATAAACCCCAAATACAGGCAGATGTTTTTCCGGAGGAGGAAGGATGTTGGCAGTCGGAAATCCAAGGATGGCTCCTCCGATATGGTTGCCGTGCACCACCTCACCGTGAATGGCATAAGGTTCCCCCAGCAACTCATTGGCCTTTTCCATATTTCCAAGATCCAGCTGTTCTCTGACATAAGTGCTGCTGATATCCCGGTGCTGGTCCTGCTCTTTTGGAATCACAATCAGTTCATAGCCATACCGGCTCTTTAACTGCTCTAACAGTGCAGCATCTCCCGCACCCTTATATCCGAAGGAGCAGTCCGTCCCCACAACAATGGTTCTGGCATTCATCTGTCCCACCAGAATCCGTTTTACAAATTCTTCAGGCTCCATTCTGGCTGTTTCTTTGGTAAAGGGGTATTCCACCAGATAGTCAATTCCTACTCTCTCCAGATTGTTTTTCCGCTCCAGATTGGTGGTAATTACCTTCTGGAGAACTCCGTTTACAAGAGTGCCGGGAGACATGTCAAATGTAAATACTGCCGTCTTGTATCCCGTTTCTTTCTTAATTTCCAGCATTTGCTGCAATAGTTTTTTATGGCCTCTGTGACGTCCGTCAAATTTCCCCAGAGTCACAACAGCCGGTTCTTCGATCTGAAACACTCTGGTCCCAGTGATATATTCCATCATCTGCTTCCTCCCAGAAAAACCTTCTGAGGCTTTAAAAGACTTCCTTCCCCATTTGGTTCATAGACTCCGATAAACTCCATGCTGCTGTCATAAACCCGGACAGGACCATCAGAGATCTGGTATTCTCCTTCTGCCTGATCACGCATAAAAGGATTGCCGTTATGGACCAGTTTGTCAAACTCCTCTTTCATCACCAGCTGGGGATAGGAAGAAAACACCTTGTCCACTGCCAGAATGTGCTCTCCCAGGCTGCCGTTATCCCTTAACTGCTCGATCTGGGAAAGTGTAAGGCTGTCCTCTAACACAAAGTCTGACACCCTGGTTCTTAAAAGGGATTCCATGCATCCGCCGCATCCCAGTTTTTTACCGATATCATAGCAGAGTGTGCGGATATAGGTTCCTTTGGAACAGCTCACTGTAATAGTCACTCTTGGAAGTTCCATCCGTTGGATCCGGATATCAAGAATTTCCACAGGTCTTGCTTTCCGTTCTACCTCTTTTCCCGCTCTTGCCAGTTCATAAAGCTTCTTTCCATCTACCTTTAATGCGGAATACATGGGGGGAACTTGGTCATAATGCCCCAGGAAGCTCATAACTGCAGCCTTTACCTCTTCTTCCCCTGCTTCCACCGGATACGTGTTTAAAACAGTTCCTGTGGTATCCTGGGTATCCGTCTCCATTCCAAGAAGGAGCACTGCCTCATAGGTTTTCGTTTTATCTGTCAACATGTCACACAGTTTGGTTGCTTTCCCAAGACAGACAGGAAGTACTCCTTCTGCATCCGGGTCCAGCGTTCCTGTGTGACCAATTTTTTTCTGTTTTAAAATACCTCTCATTTTCGCCACGACGTCATGAGAGGTAAAGCCTTTTTCTTTATACACATTAATAATACCGTCTGCCATTGCCTGTATCTCCTAATTAAGCTGCTTCGCTATCTGATCCGACAGATTGTTGATCACATCGTGAACACTTCCTGTCATGGTACAGCCGGCTGCTTTTTTATGTCCGCCCCCGCCAAAATAAACGGCAATTTTACTTACATCAAGCTCTGTGGTGGAACGAAGGCTCACCTTGTATTCCCTGCATGCAGTTTCATAGATAAAAATAGCACACTCCACGCCTTCTGTAATTCTTAACTGGTCAATGATTCCATCCATATCGGCGCTGCCGACTTCATAAAAATCCATTTCTTTTTTGCTGATGGCACTGAAAATGCACTTGCCGCCATGAAAGGTGATGCTCTCTAATAAAGCTCTCCCTAAAATCTGATTCTGAATATAAGTCTTTCTGTAAAAGCTGTCATCAATAATGCTGGAAAAATCAATTCCTTTTCCCATCATCTTTCCCGCAATTTCCATGGTTTTGGCTGATGTACAGTCATATTTGAAAACACCGGTATCATGAATAATTCCGGTATAGATGCACTCTGCCACTGCTTTGCTGATCTTACTTTCATCAAGGAGACCATATAAAACTTCACAGGTGGAGCTTGCATCGCCTTTTACTACATTCTCCGTCCCATAGCCAATATTGGTGATATGGTGATCGACACACAGACTCTTTTTCGCTGTGTTTAAGTACTTAACCGCCTCGCCAAAACGAAGCGTGTCACTGCTGTCTAAGCAGATACAAAGGTCGTAACTTTCATCTCTGCCAAAGTCACTGACAATGCGGTTAATATTTTTTAAATATGAAAATTTCACAGATGGTTCTTCTAAATAAACCACTGCATGAATATCCGGATAATTTTCTTCCAGATAATTATAAGTAGCCAGACAGGAACCGATACAGTCCCCATCCGGCCTTACATGGCCAATAATTGCCACATTTTTCACATCTTTGAGAATTGTTTCAAGGGAACTCACAATGGCACCTCCTTACTCTTTGATGTCTTTCGTAACCTCGTCAATGAGTCTGGACATATTCACTCCATATTCAATGGACTGGTCCAGTATAAATTTGATCTCCGGTGTATTTCGCAGATTGACTCTCCGGGCAAGCTCCCGGCGAATGTAGCCTTCTGCACTTTTCAGTCCTTCGATGGTTGCTTTTCCTGCTTCTTCGTCGCCCAGAATGCTGATATAAGCCTTACAGAATTTTAAATCAGGAGTCACTTCAACCGAAACAACGGTAGTCATTGGATGAATTCTTGGGTCCTTGATTTCCAGACGGATGATCTGGCTTAATTCCTTCTGTACTTCCATATTAATTCTGGTATTTTTTATACTGTTTTTACGCATCTTATTCCTTTCGCTGTCTGCCCTCATATTCAAAAAGACCAGCCCGTTTTAACGGGCTCATCTTTTGAACGTTCCAGGGGAGTGTTCCTAGCGAGGAACCTCCACCATGGCATATGCTTCAATCATGTCATCTTCCATAATATCATTAAATTTCTCAAATACAAGACCGCACTCATAACCGGTAGCAACTTCTTTTACATCGTCTTTAAATCTCTTTAAGGATGTGAGAGGACCATCATAGATCTTCTCTCCCTGACGGGTGATGCGTACGCTGCAACCTCTCTGGAATTTACCATCCATTACGTAAGAACCGGCAATGGTGCCAACGCCGGATGCCTTAAAGGTCTGGCGGACAGTGGCATGACCGATGATCTTCTCTTCAAAGATCGGATCTAACATACCCTTCATAGCGGATTCCACGTCTTCAATGGCCTGATAAATTACCTTGTAGAGTCTTAAATCTACTTTCTCTCTGTCTGCGATTGATTTTGCAGTTACATCAGGTCTTACATTGAAACCGATGATAATCGCATTGGATGCAGACGCCAGAGAAACGTCGGATTCATTGATGGCACCAACACCGCCATGAATCACCTTAACCATAACTTCTTCATTGGACAGCTTCACAAGACTCTGTTTTACTGCTTCTACAGAACCCTGAACATCTGCTTTTACAATAATAGGAAGTTCTTTTACATTACCAGCCTTAATCTGGGTGAACAGATCATCCAGTGACAGCTTCGCTTTTGTATCTTCTAACAGACGGTTCTTTCCTTCAGAGATGAATGTTTCTGCAAAGTTTCTTGCTTCTTTCTCATTCTCTGTACTGATGAGGACATCACCTGCACCAGGAACGTCGTTTAAGCCTAAAATCTCTACCGGAGTAGATGGACCTGCTTCTTTTACTCTCCGGCCCTTATCATCCATCATGGCGCGGACTTTTCCGTAGCAGGAACCTGCAGTAACTGTATCGCCTACGCGAAGGGTTCCCTTTTGTACCAGAACGGTAGCAACTGGTCCCTTGCCCTTATCAAGCTCAGCCTCGATGATAAGACCTCTTGCATGACGGTTTGCATTGGCTTTTAATTCTTTTACTTCTGCAGTCAGTAGAATCATCTCCAGAAGTTCTTTGATTCCTTCTTTAGTATGTGCAGATACAGGAACAAATATCGTACTGCCGCCCCAATCTTCTGGAATCAGTTCGTACTCAGATAACTCCTGTTTCACTTTGTCAATGTTTGCACTTGGCTTATCAATCTTATTGATAGCAACAATGATCTCAACTTCTGCTGCTTTTGCATGGTTGATGGCCTCAATTGTCTGAGGCATTACTCCATCGTCTGCTGCTACAACTAAGATAGCAATATCGGTAGACTGGGCTCCTCTCATACGCATGGCTGTGAACGCTTCATGGCCGGGTGTGTCGAGGAATGTAATCTTCTGTCCGCTGATATCAACTGTATAAGCACCGATGTGCTGGGTAATACCGCCTGCCTCTCTGGAGGTAACGCTGGTCTGACGAATTGCATCAAGAAGAGAAGTTTTACCGTGGTCTACATGGCCCATAACGCAGACAACCGGCGGTCTGGCTGCCATATCTTCTACGTTTTCTTCTTCCTCTTTCAGAAGTTCTTCAATGACATCGATCTTCACTTCTTTTTCGCAGAGAACTTCGTATTCCATTGCGATTTCTTCTGCCTGTTCAAAATCGATTTCTGTGTTGAGAGTAACGATCTTGCCCTTTAAAAACAGCTTCTTTACGATAGCAGAAGGCTGAAGTTTCATCTTTTCTGCCAATTCTTTTATGGTTAAAATCTCAGGTACGATAATGGTCTTGATTTCCTCAACCTTGGGCTCTACATGAACTGGAGGCAGAATCGGTGCTTTGCCCCCTTTTGTTGTTGCTCTTCCCTTGCTGACGTCATCTTTGTCTCTTTTATCAAATCTGCCATTTTTATAGTTATTCTTTGTGGCTCTGTTACTGGTAGGTTTTGCCTGAATCGGAGTGTCGAAATTTTTAGGTGCTGCGTCTCTTCCGGTACGTGCTCCCTGTGGTCTTGGACCGCGGTTGTTATCACCATCTTTGTCATTCTGATAGCCGCCGCCCTGCGGTCTTCCGTATCCCTGATAGCCGCCCTGACCCTGGGGTCTGTTTCCCTGGTAGCCGCCCTGACCCTGAGGTCTGTTTCCCTGGTAGCCGCCCTGGCCCTGGGGTCTGTTTCCCTGGTAACCGCCCTGACC